>JADGBA010000098.1 GCA_015231685.1 Candidatus Omnitrophota bacterium
CAGAAATCAATCTGGAGGCGATGCTCGCAGCTGCTGACGGTCATCCGGCACCCCCAAGCGTTCAAACGGCGGTCGCTTTGCTCCGCCGGCTTAAAGCGGCCCGGGACAAGGTCCGTCCGGATCTGGATTCCGCTGAGCCCGCGATTCTCCGTGTGATGCCCGATCCGTCTGAGAGAAAAGCCGTTCAAATCCGTGTGGTTCCCGGGGAGGGCCCGGGCGCCGCCGATCCGTTTGTGATTTCTGCCGCGGTTCGCGGCAATCCCGATCACGTTTGGCTGGTGGTCCGTGACGAATCCGGCAAAGAGGCCGCGTATGACATGCCTCGTGCGGTGCTGAATAACGCGGCCCCCAACAATGTCTCTGTGCACGAAATTCGTTTTCGCCCGCTCCGAACGGGCGTATTCCGGTACCGCGTGATGATTGGGATGCCGGGCGGAACTTCGGAGGTTTCGGGCGAAGGCATCCTGGCGGCGGTGAGTGAAGGCGCGGATCTGGATCCTTTCTCCGGCACTTATGCCTTGAAGGATCTTTTTGCGGGCTCCAGGGCTTCTAAGGATAGCCAACATTCGAAACCTGATGCTCATGTTGTTGAGTTCGGGGAGGCTGTGCCCGTGGCACCAGGGCCGGTTGAAACGCGCGCGAGTCATCTGGTGGTTCGCAGGCGCCCGGGCGGGGCTGCGGAGATCATTCTGGCGACCAGCCGCCGCCTTGATGACCGGGATGTCAAAGTGCAGATTCATTACGGGAATCCCGGAGAGGAGCCTTGGCAAGACGCTGACGCGTATTTGTTGGAAACTGACGGGTATTATCACCACTTTTTTATCAAAATTCCGGAGATGGAGACTCGTGGCGCGTTCACATTGCGGTATTCCCTGGATGGCGGCGCGCATTGGCTTTGGGCGAATGCGCCGGGTCAGGACTTCCGGCTGGCTGTTTTTGGGTCGGGAAGCGGCGAGAAGATCTGGGATTTGTTCCGGAATCAAGGGCATTTGAGGCCGATGGGGGCCGACGATATCCTTGCTCAAGTCGTCCATCTGGCGCGCGCTGCGCATAACCACCTCACCCGCGGAGTGATCGTTGGAGCATCTTTCGATGATCCGGTTCGTTTCGCAGCGCGGCACGCCGGTGACGTTCTTTTGGGAATCGAATCCAACCCTCAGGCAAACGCGCGAACGGCTTATGTGGCTTCTTCCATTCTGGGTAATACGGAAGCTTCGGGGGAAAGGGGTGAAGCTATAAGCGAATGTCTCCGGAATTTGGATCAGATCAAAATGTATTTGAAGATGTATGACGATCTTTTTGACCGTAATGTTCCGGAGGCGGTTCCTGCCGGCAGAGACATTGTCGAGAAGTCACGCCGGGCGGTGGAGTTGATCGATGAGGCGAGAGAGCAATTTCAAATTCGTATCATGGAATCGACGTGGTCCAAATTGACCAATCTGACGGAGGAGTTTGAACGCGTGATTGATGCCGGCGGGGGTCTGGAAGCGGCGGCCCGGCGCCATGTGGAAGACGGTTTCTGGTATCAGACGCTCTTCAGAGGCAGGCCGTGGGAATGGGGGCATGCGCCTGAACCGCTTCGCCGGGTTCTCATAACGCTGTTCGATTCCATGCGCGAGGATATGGATAGGATTCTGTCATGCGCAACTCAGGACGGCGGGTTACCACCCTCTCCAAATGATGCCGGCAATGCGGGAACACGATTTGCAATACATGCATCGAAGCCGATCCGTTTGATTGTGGTGGCCGAAGACGATGAGGCTTTATTGAAATCGTACCGTGCTATGTTTGCCTCTGTTCTTCGGTCATATTCCGGAGTTCGGGCGGAGTTTTTTGAAAACGGACAGAAGGCGTGGGATTTTGTCCGCGAACATGACGGAGTGGGTCTCGTGATGACGGACGAAGAGATGCCTGTGCTTTACGGCACGGAACTGGCCGGGAACATCCGGGGGAGCGCGAATGAAGCGATTTCGGGCATACCGATCATCTTTGCTTCCGGAACGCCCGTCGCTCCCGAGAAGCTCATTGAGCTCGCAAATGCGCTGCATAACGATAAGCTTCAGACCCGCGCGACCTTTGCGCTTGTGCGTGAGCTCATTGAACAGAGCTTGGCGGATATCCGGCCCTCAGGAGAGGTGCAAGATTCAAGGACTGACACCTGGGGCGCCTGGGATGAATCCGGGGGCGCGCGGTTGGCACACCTCGACCGGGCGGCAATTGCGGACGTGCCGGAAGCGGATCTGGTCAAGGCGTACGGCGCGTTGCCGGTGTCGCGGTTTAACGGTGCCCGGGTTCCCATGGCGGTCTCGCGGGATGATTATGTGATGCCGCTTGTTCGGGTCGCGGGAAAGGATGCGCTCGAATTGGTGGATGGCGAAGTGACGGTGATGATCCGGAAGCGGGGACCGGCCGCCTTTGTTTCCGCGGCTTCACGTCTGACGCCGGAAGAACCGGACCTGCCCGCGCTCACCGAAACGCAGACTTCCTGGTTCCGGAGGGAGATTGAACAGGAAGCCGAGCGGCGCAGTGAATATGCGGACCGCGCTGAAAAAATCTCGGCCGATCTGCGCCGGGAGGCCCCTTATCTTGAGGACGTAAGGCGCCGCGTCAAACGGATTGTGTATCCCGCGAGCCTGCCTTTTCTGTTTGAGTCTCAGGAGAGGTGGGTGGTTTCCAGGCTGGCTGAAGCAGATTACAGACAGATAAATCCGGAGAATCTCTCGGGTGCGCGTGTCGCGCAGCCTGTAGATGCTCGAAGGTTGTCCGCCGATCGCTTGATTGATATCGAGAAAGAAATCGCGGGTAAGCTGGTGGATGGATTCCGGGAAAGCATTCGCCCGGTGGTTTACCGGCTCAATCTCGGAAGACTTCTGGACAACATCGAGACGGAGCTTCGGCCTCAGGCAATCAGAAACCTGCAACGGATCTTCGATGCCGTCACCGTGGCGGGTCTGGGATTCATCAATCTTATCGGCGACAATGACGAGGAGTACGGCTTGAAGCTCGCTGAGCCTCCCCAGGGATTGCCGACGGTCACGGCGTGGGAAGTCGAAGATGACATTCTCGATGATTTCATCATGGGAAATCTTCCCATCGATCTTGCCGGAAGCGGGGGGATGCTCCCGTTCCTGAGTTATTTTGTCCTCACCAATATCTTCATGCATCTGGATCCTGATGAGGCCGGAATTCAAACGACCCTTGATGGTTTGACCCCGGTCCTTCAGCGCTTGACCCAAACCCGGGTGGTGCTGACACCTCAAAGGCTGAGGATGATTCAGCGGTATGACCCGTCCGTTCATCAGCGCCGGCCCTCTGAGTATGAGCTTCTTTCTGTAAAAGCACTCAATCTCAGGTCTTATCTGGAGGTGATGGTTTATCTTCAGCGACTGGCCCGCGAAACGACCGAAGTGATGGCGTGATTTGCGGTATAATGCCCCTCAAATCAGCAGGAGATCGAACATGTTGAAGTGGGTGGGGTTGATGGCGGGGGGCGCGGTTGGGACGGCGGCGCGGTACGGGCTCTCCGAGGCGATGCACCGTTGGATGGGGACGGGGTTTCCGTTTGGGACGCTGACGGTGAACATGCTGGGGTGCCTTCTCGGTGGATTTGCCGCGACGATGATCGAAGCGCGGTTTGCCGTATCTCACGAAGTCCGGCTCATGGTGATGGCGGGCTTCCTCGGAGCTTTCACAACCTTTTCTACGTATATTCTCGAGAGTTCCAATCTTCTCAAAGACGGCCGCTGGGTGTGGGCTTCCATAAATATCTTCATTTCCATCGCGGCCGGCTTGGCCTTCTTTAAGTTCGGCGAAAAACTGGCAAATCTGCTCTGAGATCGGGCATACTTCTCCTTTAGGCCGTTTCTTCGAAAAAATCGGTCACTCGGCGTGTGAAGCCGGCCTTTGTTGCGCATGGCCGGGGGATGAGGGGTTGTTTGATTGATTTCATCATATAAGAAAACACATATTCATAAGTTTGGCATAGCTGCGAAGATGGTCGCGATGCTGACCGCAGGGGCCATGATTTTGCAGGGTCCCGCGATGGCCGCGCCCCGTGTTCATGCGTCTGCCGCCACCGCGGTCCTGGATGCCGCGGCCCTTGAGACCGACATTCCCCGTTCCCTGGCTCTCGTTGAGGACCGATATCAAAGCACCGCACCCGGCGCTCCGAAGATTTATCTGATTCAGGACGCCCATTCCAATCCTTCGGGACAGCTCAATCTCTCGTTGACGCTGGAGCGTCTCTTGGAATCCCATCCCGGGATCCGGACCGTGTTTGTGGAGGGCGGGCGCGGGGAGAATTCGGTTTCTTTTGTGCGGCAGTACGGGACCGCGGAGCAGCGGCGGCGGGAGGCGTTGAATTTTTTGAATAAAGGGGGTTTGCACGGGGAGGAGTTTTTGAATATGACGTCCGACCGTGACTTCGTGATCCGGGGCGTTGAGGACCTTACTTTGTACGCGGAAGCGCTCGAGCTCTATGGTGACGTGGTCCGCCGCCGGCCGGAAGCGGAGTCAGTCCTGGCACGAATCCGCGTGGCGGTGAGTGCGCTTCGGCCGGATGTGCTGAACACGGCGCTTCTGGATTGGGTTCGGATATGCGGGGAGAACGGTGAGGAGGAAGGAATGTGGATGCACGGGTTGGATTCCCTGATGCGCACCGCCCGGAAAGAGCGGATAGCGCTGAAGGACTATCCGCATCTTCGG
>JADGBA010000099.1 GCA_015231685.1 Candidatus Omnitrophota bacterium
AAAGCCTCTCCTGCGCCTTTGCGCCCTTCCGGACAGCCGTGGCGATTCAAATGGCCACGTCAGTCGCCACCAAATGGCGTGGCACGACCCTAACATGACTTCATGCCATTTGGAGGTATGCGAGCCATTTGAATCGCCGCGGCTCGCCGGAAGGGTGCACGGCACGGGAGAGGCTTTGGCCGGGGGATGCGGTGCGTCCGAGAGTCTGTTGCCGCTTACCGATTAACTGTGATTATGCCCCGTGTGGTCTTCGTGGTCGTTCGCTTGAGCGGGGAGTTCGGCGGCGGCTTGGCCGGTGGCGCCGTATTTGCGGGGGAAGAGGACCTGCATGGCCTTGGGATTGATCTTGAGTTCAGCGCCGAGCTCAGCCATCTTCTCGGTCAGATGCTCGACTTCCTTGTCTTTGCGCACTTCCTCCTCGAGTTCTTCACGCACCGCTTCCCACTGGGAATCGTCGGATTCCCCGATGCGGGTGACCTTGAAGATGGCGAATCCGGAAGGAGTTCTGAGCGCGGGCGAGATTTCGCCTGTATTGAGCTTCTCGAGCACATCATCAATCTGTGCGGATGCGCCCACTTTGTTGATAGCCTCGCCACGATTGTGATTATCGATAGACAGGACCGTGAGGTCTGCGGCTTCGGCGGCAGCCTCAAGACCGTCGGTGTCGGCGGCGGATTTGAGATCCTTGATGCGATCGATCAGGATCCCGGACTTTTTGCGCTGCTCGACCTGAAGCTTCAAAAGAGGACGGGCGTACTCGTCCGGCATGGGGCCGGCCGGCTGGATTTTGTGGATTTCAAAGAGGTATTCCTTGTCCTCGTGGGCGAGCCATCCTGTGCGCTGACCAGCTTCCTTGAGCTTGAAGATTTCGCCGGAGAGCTCCGGCACAGCGCCGATATTGGGGATGGGATCATCCTGACCAAAAAACGGCGTGCGTGTTCCTTCGTCGGCCAGCTTCTGCGTGATCGCGTCGTCGTTGAGTTCGTCCGCTTGATCGGAAACCGGCGTTCTTTCGAGATACAGAACCTGAACCTGATAGGGCAGGAAGAGCTGCCCCTTCAACCGCTCGTGGACTTCGTCGAGATCGGCGTCCGAGACCGTGATTTCTTCCGTTACATCCGCGGGAGTCAGGGCCACATATTCGAGATCCCGGGGGGAGTGGCGTCGGTCGTATTTGATACGGACATCCTCGTCACTCACCGTGACTTCTTTGCGCCAGAGATCGCGAAGGGCGGAAAGTGTCAGAAAGCCACGGGTGTCCTCCTCGAATTTGCGCGCATCAATTTGGAAGTAGCGAGACAGCACCATTTCGTAAAACCGGGGATCAAATTGACCGTTTTGGCTGAAGATGCCGCCGGTACGAATAAAACTGATCACCTCCGAATCCGAGACATTGACCTTTTGCCGCGCTGCTTCTGCGAGCAGGAGCACCCGCTGCCAGGTCAGAACTTCCAGATCGACGGAGGTCTCGATGGCGGTCCGTTCCAACCCGTGGAAGATCTCCAGCTCCCGTCTCAGAGCCTCAAAATTCCGGATGAATTCAATGGACGAAACCTTCTTACCCATGACGGTGCCGGCGGTTTTGGGGATGTCCCCTTGATCGAGGTTGATGCCCCAAAAGAGGAAGCTCGGGACAATCAGGACGATCATCCCAAAAAAGATTTTTTTCTGGTTGGATTTTTTTCTCAAAAACTGAATCATGGCTGGAGATTATAACCCAGAAGGGCGGCTGGTTCAAAGAACAATCGGGCCCCGTGCGGGGCGGGTTTTGGATTTAACAGAAAATAGCGTTTTTTAACATGTTTGAAAATCAAAGCGAGCCATGATATACTCTCCGCTCGAGTCCCGCGGGAGCGTGTGCCGCGGCTGGTACGTAACTCTCTCAAAATTAATAAGTTATAATTCTATTATCGATCCGAAGTGTATGGAAAGGGTTCATCGATGAGTTTGAATTTGAAGCTCGGCATGCCCAAGGGAAGCCTTCAGGAGGCGACCTTCAAGATGTTTGGCCGGGCGGGATTTGCCGTCTCGGTGGGGTCGCGGTCTTATTTTCCGAGCATCGACGATCCTGAGATTGACGCCGTTCTTATTCGTGCGCAGGAAATGTCCCGCTATGTAGAGGAAGGGGTTTTGGATTGCGGCATCACGGGAGATGACTGGATTCTCGAGAACGGCTCGGATGTGGTCCGGGTCTGTGAGCTTTTGTACGCCAAATCCGGACGCAACCGGGTCCGGTGGGTGCTGGCGGTGCCCAACGATGCGAAGATCAAGACCGTCCGGGACCTCAAGAACAAACGGATCGCGACGGAACTCAAAGGCTTTACGGAACGTTACTTCAAGGAGAAAAGGATTCCCGTGAAGGTGGAATTCAGCTGGGGGGCCACGGAGGTCAAGGTGGGATCGGGTCTAGTGGACGCGATCGTGGAATTGACCGAGACCGGTTCGAGCCTGCGTGCGAACAACCTCAGGATCGTGGAGACGCTCTGCTACTCGACGACCCAGTTTATCGCCAATAGGAAGGCGCTGAAGGACCCCAAAAAGAAGAAAAAGATTGAGGCGATGGCGCTTCTCTTCAAAAGCGCGATCGCGGCTCAGGGCAAGGTAGGGCTCAAGATGAATGTCCGTCAGAAAAATCTCGGCGCCGTTCTCAAGATCCTGCCGGCCATGAAGAAGCCGACCATATCCCATCTTTCGGAGAAGGGGTGGTTGGACGTGGATACGATTCTCGAAGAGCTTGAAGTTAAGCATCTGATTCCGCGGCTGAAGGACGCCGGCGCTCAGGGGATCATCGAGTATCCGCTCAATAAGGTCATCGACTAGAGTTTATCAACCAGGGAGGGGCATTCTCCAATGCCTTGTGGCAAGAAAAGAAAACGGCACAAAATGGCGGTGCACAAGCGCCGCAAGCGCCGTCGTCGCGACAGACATAAGAAGAGAATCCGCTAGGCGTTGTTGGCGCCGGCCGTGGACGGCCCCGTCAGACCTGGAGCAGGCTATTGAGAACCGGTGATCCCGAGGGGCCGGTGGTGTCCCCGGGCCTGCCCGGAACATGAATTAAAAACGGAGAACAAATCGCGATCATGAATCCCATCCAAATAGCCCGCAAACGGCTCAAATATTTCTTCATTCGTCACTGGATCAAACTCGCTGTTGTGATCACGGTGTTTGTGTCCATCATGTTGCCGTGGGCTGTCTTGAGCCGCATCGACTCGTACCAACGGATTTACCTGATGGCGTGGCTTTCTATCATGCCGATTCAGTCGATTGTTTCGGCCGCGATCTTTGTGGTGCTTCTCTACTGGCTGCATTACGGCGGTGGCTTCCAAAAAATGAAGAAAAGCCACGTGAATGCTTCGGATGTGAATATCCGCTGGGGACACGTCATCGGAATGGAGCAGGCCAAAATTGAGTCGATTGAAATCGTCAAACTCATCAAAGATCATTTGCGTATTGAGAAAATCGGCGGCAAAATGCTTCGTGGCCTTCTCATGATGGGACCTCCCGGCTGCGGCAAAACCTACCTCGCCAAGGCCATCGCCACCGAGGCCGGCGTGCCGTTTATCTCGATATCAGGCGCGGAGTTTGTCGAGATGTATGTGGGCGTGGGTGCTTCGCGGGTGCGGCAGCTCTTTAAGCAGGCGCGCATGGCTGCGGAGGAACACGGCGGATGTATTATCTTCATTGATGAAATTGATTCCATTGCTAAGAAGCGAACCCTGCACGTCGTCGGCGGACAGCAGGAAACCGATTCCACCCAGAATCAGCTCCTTGCTGAAATGGACGGGCTGGAAACACAAAAGAATGTGGTTGTGATCGGGGCGACGAACGCGCAGGAATCATCCTTGGATGAGGCGATCCTGAGACCCGGGCGCTTTGACCGCAAGGTCTTTGTGCAGCGCCCTGACGGTTCTGAACGCGAAGCGCTGTTCCGGTACTACATGGCCAAGGTCAAATTTGACAAGAGCATGGATATCGCGCGTCTGGCCCGAAAAGCCGTCTACAAAACACCTTCGGATATCAACAATATTGTTCAGGAGGCGGCTCTGATTTCTACGCGGAACAATAAGGAGGAAGTGGACTACAAGGACATGATGGACGCGATGGACCGCATTGATTTGGGATACAAGCACAAGCTGCGTATGAACGACCGGGAGCGCACAATGACGGCCTACCACGAGACGGGCCATGCGGTTGCGCTGTATTTTTTGCATCCGGAAGACGAAGCCAATTACGCCACCATCATCAGCCGCGGCGGCACTCTCGGGCATGTCCAGCACGTTCAATCGGACGAGCTTTATTCCCGCGACTGCGATCACTTGCGTGCGGACATCATGGTATCGCTTGCCGGGTATGCCGCTGAACGCAAGAAATTCAACGTCTCGACCACGGGCGTGTCACAGGATTTTAAAAACTCCATGAATATCGCCCACTTCATGGTGTGGAAGCTGGGAATGGGTTCTTCGGGCCTCGTGGGTGATTACACGGCGGTGCCGGCTGAGCAGCTGGCCGAGGACATCAAGAACAAATTGAACGGCGATACTCAGAAGCTGATTACCGAGTGCCTGCACGAGGTGGAGAAGCTTCTGGACAGCGAAAATCAGTTATTTGAAAACTTCGCCCAGGAACTGCTCCAGAAGGAAGAACTCGAT
>JADGBA010000100.1 GCA_015231685.1 Candidatus Omnitrophota bacterium
ATGTTACAACTACATTATGGATTGCTTCGTTGATTTGTTTTGGTCCTGCTTGTCCTGATCTTTCTGGTCCTGCTTCTCTTGATTCTGTTCATTCTTCTTTTTCAAAAGCAATTCCAGATTGAATTTGGCGTCTTCGTCTTTAGGATCTTCCCATAGCGCCTTCTTGTAGGCTTCAATTGCCTCATCCGTTTTCTGCATCCGATAATAGGCGTCGCCCGCGTTGTAGTAGGCGTGAGACTTGAGCTTCGCCTCAAGTGATTTGGCCTTCGCAAGCGCGAGATACTCCTTCAGGGCATCTTCATACGCTTCCTTGTTGTATGCTACATTCGCGAGGTTGTACCGTACCTCCGCTGACTCCGGCGCCAAAGTCTTTACCTCTTCATACAGCGCCTTCGCCTCGTCGATTTTTCCCTGATCGAACAGTCGGTTCGCTTCATCATTGATGTTGGCCACATCGCGGTCATAACCGCAGGTCAGAATCACCAGAACCGCCAGGAGGAGAAGGCGCGCCGTCTTCATCGCCGGGTCTCGCGCTTGCTGTCCGACATGATCGTCCCCAGAAGAATCAGAATCACGGCCAAAAAGACCGGCGTTTGATAATACGGGTCGTATTGCAGAATCGTGCCGGTTCCCGTTTTTTGTTTCTCCAGACTGAGAATGGACTGATAAATCTTTTCTACATTCAGGAGCCCTTTGGCCGAACGAAAATATATGCCACCGGTGATTCGGGCGACTTCCACCAGGGTCTTCTCGTCGAGTTTTGAGAGCACCACATTGCCGGTCAAATCCTTCTTGAATTGAACGCGGTCATTTCCGCTCTTCATCGGGATCACTTCGCCTTCAGGCGAGCCGAAGCCGATGGTGTAAATCCGAACCCCCGATTGCGCGGCCTGTTGCGCCGCCCCGAGGGGGTCCGACCCGTGATCCTCCCCGTCCGTGAGAAGAAGCACCACTTTCTCCCCTTTGAATTGGGAATCAAAGAGCGCCATGGATGCCCGAATGGCATTGCCGATGGCGGTTCCGGGAACCGGGATTGATTCGGGTGATACCGCTTTGAGAAAAAGTTTGACCGCCCCGCGGTCCAGTGTCAGCGGCACCTGCGTATACGCCTCTCCGGCAAACGCCACCACGCCGATCCGGTCGCCGCGGCTCGTCTCCACAAGGTCCTGCAATTCCAGTTTCGCCTTCTCAAGACGGCTCGGCCGGATGTCCTGCGCCAGCATGCTGTCCGAAACATCCACGGCAATCACGATATCCACGCCGTGATGCTGCACCTCCACCGGGACGCCTGCCGATTGCGGTTCGGCCAGCCCCACAATCACGAGCGCCAGTGCCGCGAGGAACAAAAGAAACCTCAGCCAGCGCTTCACGTGCGATACGCCCGAGGTCATGGCCCCCAGACGCGCCCGGGAAGCAAACTGCTCAAGCGCCCGGCGCTTCTGGAACTGCACCGCCCCAAAAAGAATACCCATGAGAAGCGCCGCCTCAAGCCACCTGAGCATGGCAGGGTTCCCCCAGTTCACGGGATCTTCCTCCACCACAAATGCGTCAGGATCATCTCCATCGCCAGCGCGATGAATCCGAGATTAAGCCAGAACGGATAATATTCCAGATAGGTCGTGAACGACTGTACTTTGATTTTGGTTTTTTCCAGTTTGTCGATTTCCGCAAAGATCCCGCGAAGGACCTTCTCGTCCGTAGCCCTGAAATAAAGCCCTCCGGTACGGGAAGCGATGTCTCTGAGTGTGGTTTCGTCGATTTCTGTAAAGGCCCGGACAAGCCGCTTGCCGAAGCGCGGGTCCTGAATCGGTACGAGTGCCGGTCCGTCAACCCCCATTCCGATCGTGTACACACGGATACCCAGTTCCTTGGCGATGTCACCTGCGGTCTTGGGATCAATCTCGCCGGAATTATTGACGCCATCCGTCAGGAGCACGACGACCTTGCCGGCCGCGTCAGACTCCCGGAGCCGGTTAATCGCATTGGCCAGACCGACGCCGATTGCGGTACCGTCCTCGATCATTCCGATCTGAATCGACTTGATGAGTCCCAGAAGGGCCGCGTGATCCGTTGTGAGCGGGCTCACGGTAACGCTTTGTTTGGCGAACGCCACAACGCCGATCCGGTCCTCGGGACGACTTGTGACGAAGCGCTCTGCTTCGAGCTTTGCCGCCTCCAGTCGGTTGTCGGGATGAAAATCCAGCGTAGCCATACTTGAAGAAATATCAATCGCAATCGCGATATCAATCACCTCGCGCGTCTCTTCCGTGTGCCCCTCACCGGTCTGGGGCCGGGTCAATGCCACCACAAGGAGAAGAAGCGCCACGATCCTCAACACCGCCGTCAAGAGACGCCGGATCCCCAGGCTCGATGCCCCGGACCGTTTAACACGGTCGAGATTGGAAAACCGGATACCCGCTTCCTTGCCAAACACTCCCGCGGCAAAGAGCGCGATGACCGGAACAATAAGCACCAACAACCACAGGTATCCGGGATCAGCCAGTCTCATTGCGTTCCCAGCCTCCCATGCTTCCCGCGTTTACCGGTTTTTCCGCGTTTCGCGCCTCCGGCGGCCGCAACAGCTGCGGCCGGGTCGGGAACCTTCAGCCCCTCCTGCACAAGACTTCTCGCCTCAGCCAGACAGCGCCTCGATTCTTCCGAACCGGGCGAGGCCTTGGCAAACTTCACCATGTCCGCGCGCGCAAGCAGACCCGCAACCGGCTCACGCAGCGAAACAAATCTCGCATCCGCCTGAAGAAGCGCAACCGTCTGGGCCGTGGTCAAATCCGGCGACCCCAGAGACAACTGCCGCATGAGATACGTTTTTACGATCACCGCCAACTGTGTATAGAATTCCTTGTGGCGGCCGGATTCATAAAGCTTCTGGGATTCAAGACGGGCCAGCGCCCGAAGCGCGCGCTCATGCGGCGGCCGGCGGGCCTCCCGCCACGCCAAAAACCATCGAATGAACCCCCAAAGGATTCCCGCCAACGCCAAGGAGCCCAGAAGTCCCGCCGCCCAGACCGCAAGCCGCCGCCAGATTTCCGAAGCCGGCCAGAGCGACTTTTGCCCTTTGATCCCGCGCACATCCTCGGTATCCGAACGCCTGCGTCCGACGCTGACCACCCGGAGGGGCCACACATCCGTTGTCACCACGCCTTCCTTCCCGTCCGGGGTTTTGAAGAGAATCTCAAACGCGGGCACCTCGAATTCACCCAGCTCAAACACCGTCAGAATCACCCGAAAGCCTTCACTGGTCGCACCGCCCGCCGTCTGGGGATCGAGTCGTTTGCGTGATTTGATTTGAAAGGGCGTCAGGTCCTTCGGCGGCTTCAGATCCTTCAGCACATACCCCTCACCATGAAGAATATCCACACGCACTTCCAACTCATCACCGAGCGTCATCACATTCTTGTCCGCGCCGAAGGAAACCTCAAAGAACGCCTCCTTCGCCGCCTGTGCGATGCCCGGCGCCGCGAACACCCAAATCGCCAGTAGAACCCCGGCAAGAACGGCCCGACGGTACTTAGACATTACGGGCCTTCCGTTCACGCCGCTTGAAGAATCGGATGAGCGGGTCCACGAAATTTTCCCGTGCACGGATTTCGATATGATCCATCCGGATCGAATCAAAGAGGTGGTTCCGTTCCTCGACGGAATCCTTGCATAGCTTCGAGAAGCGCTTCCGGAAACGCCCGGAAGAACTGTTGAAATACAGCCGGCGGCCGGACTCCGCGTCCACAAGCTCGATCGCGCCCACTTTGGGGAACTCCGCCTCCCGGTCGTCTTCAACCACCACACCGATCATGTCGTGCTTACGGTGGCTGATTTTGAGGAGCTTTTCGTAGCCGCTGGTAAAAAAATCGGAAAACAAAAACACCGTCGCGCGCTTGGGCACAATCTGATTCAGGGCCTTGAGAGCCGCGCCGATATCCGTCCCTTTGCCCCTGGGCTTGAAGGACAGAATTTCGCGGATCGCCCGCAGGACATGGCGCTTGCCCTTCTGCGGCGTGATGAACTTCTCCACCTGATCCGTGAAGAACAACACCCCCACCCGGTCGTTGTTCTTGATTGCCGAGAAGGCCAGCACCGCGCAGATCTCGGCGATGATCTCCGACTTCTGCTTCTGGGCGGTACCGAAATACTCCGAGGCGGACACGTCAATCAGAAGCATCACGGTGAGCTCACGCGACTCGACGTAGCGCTTGGTGTACGGCACACCGGTTTTCGCGGTCACATTCCAGTCGATGTCACGGATATCATCGCCCGGCATGTACTCGCGCACTTCGTCGAACTCGATCCCCTTGCCCTTGAAGACAGAGTGATACTCTCCCGCGAACACGCTCTCCACGAGCCGCGAGGTCGTGATGTCGATGTACTTGATCTTGGCGTAGAGTTCGCGCGAGATCATCCGCTTCTCTTCTAGGGGACTTCGATTTTGTCGAGGATACGTTTGACGATATCCACTGAGCGCAGTTCTTCCGCCTCAGCCTCGTACGTCACCACAACGCGGTGACGCAGGATGTCAGGGCCCACCGACTTCACGTCCTCAGGAATCACGAAGCCTCTTCCGGCCAGAAACGCATTGGCCCGCGCGGCCTGATTCAGATAAA
>JADGBA010000101.1 GCA_015231685.1 Candidatus Omnitrophota bacterium
TATATTTTATCAATTTCTCAGAGAGAAATCAGGGGTTTTTCAGCAGACTGCTAATTAATTTTATTCAAAACTTTCACTCCCGCGGGTGTCGTTTGGCTGTCATTTTTGATAATAATTAATTAGGGAACTGTCCCCGCCGATTCGCCGATTGAGAACTCGTTCTGATTGTGATATAAGCATATTATGAATGCGGCGCTGGGAGTTTTTGATTCGGGGTTGGGGGGGCTGACGGTTCTCAAGGAAATTCTGCGTGAGCTTCCCGGGGAATCGGTGATTTATTTTGGGGACACGGCGCGCGTGCCTTACGGCACAAAGTCCCGGGAAACCATCACCCGCTTTTCGATGGAAAATCTCAAATTCCTGCAGACCTTCGGCATCAAGGCGGCTGTGATCGCCTGCCACACCGCCTCGAGTCTGGCGCTGGACGCGGTCCGCGGCGCCTTCGGGTTTCCGATCGTCGGCGTCGTCGCGCCCGGAGCGGCCAAAGCGGCGGCCGCCACCAAGAACGGACGCATCGGCGTCATCGGCACCCGCTCAACCGTCGAAAGCCACGCCTACGAGAACGCCATCCTCGAGCGCGATCCCGCCGCTAAGGTCGTATCGGCCGCATGCCCGCTTTTTGTGCCGCTGGCGGAAGAAGGCATGACTGAGGGCGACATCGTCCGGCAAATCGTCGCCCAGTACCTCGTGCCGGTGATCGATTACAACGTCGATACGCTGGTTCTCGGCTGCACCCATTACCCGGTGCTTCTGGAGCGCATCCTTGAAGTTCTCCCTCCGGGCATCACCGTGGTGAACCCCGCGGTGGAAGCCGCGCGCGACATCGCCGAAGTCCTCAAGGCAGAAAGTCTTGAAGCCCCGGGCCACCATCGGCATGACACGCGCTACTTTGTTTCGGACGAGCCTTCCAAGTTCGTGGAGCTCGGGCCGCTTTTTTTGGGGCGCCCGATCACCCGCGTCGAACGGGTCGTCGAGGAATACGGCTGGAACCTTTCCAATGCGGCTTGAAAACCTCCTCAAAGAAATCACCGATACACCCGCAAGAGTGTCCGAGGTGTTTTCTTCCCTTCAAGGTGAGGGCCTGTTTGTCGGTAAGAAGCACCTCTTCGTCCGGTTCACCACCTGCAACCTGAGCTGCGCCTATTGCGACGAGGCGCACAAGACCGCCACCGAAGGCGGCCTCATGACGCCTGAGGCCCTCCTCAAGGTGATCATCGCGATCGAACAATCCGACGGACCGCATCACGCGGTAAGCCTCACAGGCGGAGAGCCGCTGACCCAGCCCTTGTTCCTGAAGAAGCTCCTTCCGTCACTCAAAGAGAAGGGTTTCCGGACCTATCTCGAAACCAACGGCACCCTGCCCGCGGCGCTAGACGGACTCATCAGCAACCTCGACATCATCGCGATGGATATCAAACTTCCTTCGGCGACTGGCGCGGGCGCCTTCTGGGAAGAGCACGAGGAATTTTTGCGCACCTGCCAGGCAAAGAAGGTCTTCGTCAAAGTCGTCATCACTCCCGATGTGCGCGCCGCCGAAGTGCACCGCGCGATCATCCTGGTACGCCGGGTGAATCCCGAGGTTCCGATGATTCTCCAGCCGGTCACCGACCCCGCAGGCATCAACGAGACAGCCTTAAGGCGTATCCGGGACGAATTCTTCCCCGCGGCCGCGGACGTGCTCGAAGACGTCCGGATCATGCCGCAGCTCCACAAGATATGGCAAATCCGGTGACCGCGAAACGCTCCGACGGCCGCAAAGCGGACGGACTGAGGCCCGTGACCCTCAAGATGGGCTGCGCGCCCAATGCTGAGGGCTCCTGCCTCGTCTCAGTCGGTTCGACCCGGGTCTTTTGCACGGCATCCGTCGAAGAAACCGTTCCCCCTTTCCTGCGGGGCAAGGGCACCGGCTGGGTCAGCGCGGAATACGCGATGCTCCCCCGCTCCTGCCCGACCCGCATCTCACGCGCCTCGACCCGCGGCAAGACCGACGGACGCGCCCAGGAAATCCAGCGTCTCATCGGCCGGGCCTTAAGAAGCGTGACGCGGTTTGATCTTCTTGGTGAGCGGACCGTGTGGCTCGACTGTGACGTGATTCAAGGGGACGGCGGAACGCGCTGTGCCGCGATCACGGGCGCGTACTGCGCTCTGCACGCAGCCTGCCGGGGTCTCGTCGACCGCGGAATCATCCAAACCTTTCCTTTAAGCCACCTCGTGGCCGCGGTCTCGGTGGGCATCGTAAAGGGACGCGCGTGTCTCGATCTTTGTTACGCGGAGGACTCAACCGCCGATGTGGATATGAACATCGTGATGACCTCGGCAGGCGGTTTTGTGGAAATCCAGGGCACCGCCGAAAAAAAACCATTCAGCCGCGCGGCGATGGATGAGCTGACGGCCCTTGCCCAAAAAGGCATCCGCGCCCTGATCCTTCAACAAAAAAAGGCCCTCCTCATCCGCTCATGAATCCCTGGATCGTTCTCTGCTCCGCCAATCAAGACAAACTCAAAGAGCTCCGGCGCCTCATGAAAGGCCTCGGGGTCCGCGTCGTCTCCGTTGCGGACCTGGACCGGCCGCTTCCGAAGGTTGTCGAAAACGGCCGCACATTCGCCGAGAACGCCGCGAAGAAGGCGCGTATCTATTCGCGGCTCTCGGACCATCTGACCATCGCCGACGACTCCGGCCTCTGCGTGCGGGCCCTGAACGGCCGCCCGGGGGTTTATTCCGCGAGGTTTGCCGGACCCGGCTGCACCTATGACGACAACAACCGCAAGCTCCTTTCACTCCTGGAGGGCAAGCCCCTCAAATCCCGCGGAGCCACCTTTATTTCGACCATCGCGGTCTACCAGAAGGGGCGGAAAATCAAAATCATCAAGGGCGCCGTGGACGGCACCATTACCGAAAAGGCCATGGGCCGGCACGGATTCGGCTTCGATCCCGTGTTTGTACCCAAGGGTTCGCGCGTCACCTTCGCCCAGATGTCTTCAGCCGCGAAGAACAAGACGAGCCACCGCGGCCTCGCCCTTCGCGAAGTACGGAAGTTCCTGGAATCGTACTTCAAAAAAACCGCCGGTAAGCATCGTCCGTGAATTCCGCGACACGCGTCATCCATGTGAAGGATCTCCCGATCGGCGGACCACATCCCGTCTCGGTGCAGTCCATGTGCGCGACCCGGACCCGCGACATCGAAGCTACGCTGGACCAGATCCGCTCCCTCGAGAAGGCCGGCGCTGATATTATCCGCATCGCCGTGGACAATGATTCCGATGTGGAGGCCCTCAAAACCCTCCGGGCCGAGAGCAGCGCCCGGCTGTCCGTCGATTTGCAGGAAAATTATCTTCTGGCCGCCAAGGTTGCTCCCTGGGTGGACAAGATCCGTTACAACCCCGGCCACCTGCACCATCTGGAAAAGGACCGCGCGACCGCTGAGAAGGTCGAAGGCCTCGTGCGCGTGGCCCGCGAGCATAACCTGGCCATCCGCATCGGGGTCAACTGCGGCTCCATCGCACCGGAGTTGCTGGAACGCTACGGCTCCGACCGCGTCAAGGCCATCACGGAATCCGCCCTCACGCATTGCGGGATCATGGATGATCTCAAATTCGAGAATTACCTCGTCAGTATCAAGGATTCCGACCCGTACCGGGTCATCACGGTCAACGAGGCATTCCACGCCCGGCGCCCGGATGTTCCGCTGCATCTGGGAGTCACTGAAGCGGGGATGCCTCCGGACGGCATCCTGAAGACCAGGATCGCTTTTGAGAAACTGCTTTCCCATGGCATCGGAAACACCCTGCGGGTTTCATTGACCGTTCCGTTTGACCAGAAATTCCGCGAAGTCGAAGCGGGCAAAGCAATTCTGGCAGATGTGGCGGCGGGGCGTTTCACGGAGGTGCCGGCCGGGTTCGGCAAGGGGCTTAACGTCATTTCCTGCCCCTCCTGTTCACGCGTCCAGAACGAGGCCTTTGTGGAACTTGCGGGCAAGGTTCGCGAGATGGCGGCCTTCGCCAAAGATCTTCCGGTGACCATCGCTGTAATGGGATGCCGGGTGAACGGCCCCGGAGAAACCGACGATGCCGATCTGGGGCTCTGGTGCGGACCGTCCAAGGTCACCCTAAAAAAGAAGACCCGGACCCTCGGCGCCTACGGATACGACCAAATCCTTCCCCTCCTCAAACAGGAACTGGAAAAACTCAGCGCTTCCAGGTGATCGGCAGGAACAGCACCAGGAACGTAAAAATTTCCAGGCGTCCGATGATCATCACCGTACTCAGAAAGTATTTGACCGCATCGGGCATCCAGCCGTAATTCTGGGTAGGCCCCACCCCTTTGAGACCCGGACCGACGTTGGACACGCAGGCCACCACGGCGGAAATCGCCGTCACCAGATCGATATCAAAAGCCAGAAGAAACAGCGTTCCCAAGGCGATGATCACCCCCAGAATCAAAAACAAATCGCTCACACCTTCGAGAACATCCTGACTCACCGCGCGACTGCCCACACGCACACTCGTCACCGCCTTCGGAAAAATCTGGCGGATCATGGTCTGCCGGGCCTTTTTGAGAAGCAAAATGAGACGGATTTGGTTGA
>JADGBA010000102.1 GCA_015231685.1 Candidatus Omnitrophota bacterium
CAGTGATCTGAAGGCTGTCCAGCTTGATGCCCAGATCTTCCGAAATGAACCGTCCGCCGGTCAGAATGGCGATATCCTCCAGCATGGCCTTACGCCGATCGCCGTACCCCGGAGCCTTGACTGAGCAGCACTGGAAGGTACCGCGGATCTTGTTGACCACGAGAGTGGCGAGGGCCTCGCCTTCGGTCTCTTCGCAAATGACCACAAGGGGCTTGCCTGCCTTGGCCACCTTCTCGAGAAGCGGAAGAAAGTCCTTCATGGAGGAGATTTTCTTCTCATAGATCAGGATGTACGGCTCTTCAAGAGAAACTTCCATCTTCTCAGTATCCGTCACGAAGTACGGTGAGAGATATCCTTGATCGAACTGCATCCCTTCGACCACATCGAGCGTGGTCTGGGTGGACTTGGCTTCTTCGACGGTGATAACGCCATCTTTGCCGACCTTGTCCATAGCTTCCGCAATCAGCGTGCCGATGGTCTGATCGTTGTTGGACGCAATGGAGGCCACCTGGGAAATTTCCTTCTTGTTGGCCTTGACGTCCTTGGAGATCTTCTTGATCTCGGCGACAATCGCCTCGACCGCTTTGTCGATACCGCGCTTCAAAGCCATGGGATTGGCGCCCGCGGTGACGTTCTTCAGGCCTTCACGGTAGATCGCTTCAGCCAGAACCGTCGCGCTCGTGGTGCCGTCACCGGCGTTGTCGCTGGTTTTGGACGCGACTTCCTTGATCATCTCGGCGCCCATGTTTTCGAACGGATCCTTCAACTCGATTTCTTTGGCCACCGTCACGCCGTCTTTGGTGATGGTGGGCGAGCCGAACTTTTTGTCCAGAATGACGTTACGGCCCTTGGGACCGAGAGTCACTTTGACGGCGCGCGCAAGCTGCTCGACGCCGGAGAGGATGGACCGGCGTCCCTCCTCGTTGAATTTAAGCTGTTTAGCCATGTGTTTCTCCTTTGTTCTTTGGTCGGTTGTTGGTCAAAAAATCAGTCCACAATCGCCAGAATGTCCTCTTCTTTGAGGATGAGGTAATCGTCGTTCTTGATCTTGATCTCGGTTCCGCTGTAGCGGCCGTAGAGCACCTTGTCATTCACTTTGACTTCAAGCGGCTTCACCTTGCCGTCGTCATCGGTCCGGCCTTTGCCTACCGCGATCACTTTGCCTTTTTGCTGCTTTTCCTTGGCCGTGTCCGGAATATAAATACCGCCTTCCGTCTTATCTTCCGATTCCAGCGGCTGGATCAACACCCGATCCGCTAAGGGCTGCACTTTCATGAACACCTCCTGTGTTTTTGTGGTTCAACAAAATTAACTGTTTTGTTAGCACTCAGTAATGAGGAGTGCTAACGAGCTGCTATTATACAAAGCGCGGATGTCTTGTCAAGCGCCGGTTGCGGCGATGCGGATTCCTTTGAGCGTGAGGTTGGGGTCAAAATCCCGGATGCGGCGGGAGTACCGTTGCATGAAACGCGCATATCCGCCGGTGGCAATGACACGGTGTTTGCACAAAAGCTCCTCATCAAAACGCTTCAGAAGGCCGTCGCACAAAAATCCCAATCCGAACGCACAGCCCGATCGCATGCTTTCGAACGTGGTCCGCCCCACGGCGCGGTTGACGTGGCGAAGTTCAATTCTGGGCAAAAGCGCGGTTTTTTCAGCAAGCGCTTTGAGGGTGAGTTCAATGCCCGGCGCAATAGCGCCGCCGAGGTACTCACCGCGGCCGGAGACAACATCGAAGGTGACGGCGGTGCCAAAGTCAACGACGACAAGGGCGCGTCCCACGCGACGGTAGGCCGCAAGGGCATTCACCAGCCGGTCCGCCCCCACCTGACTCGGCTTTGAGGTCCGGTTCCTGATGGGGATAGGCAAATCCTTACCAAGCACGCCAACGCCACCACCGCAACGCGATTTGAGATGCGCCCGCAAAACACGGTTCTTTTGCGGAACAACGCTGCAAATCACGCCGGCGGTGGTCCGCTGGGGAACGTTGCCGATGGCGTCCGGTATTCTTGCGTGATGTTCATGGGTGGGGACCGAAAAAGTCCGGAGAAGGCATTGGCCTTTGAATACGCCGAAATGGGTACGGGTATTACCGACATCGACCGCCACAAGATGCGTGAGGCCTTTCTTCAGACACATTGAATGATATCCCCCGAGTGGAAGTTTGTGATTTTGCCTTCGGCGTCCGCAACGCGAAGTGAGCCGTCGGGCGCGATTCCCAGCGCTGTTCCCCGAAATCGGTGGTTGTGGGTGATCAATTCAATCACACAGCCGTTCAAAGCAGAAAGCGCATTGGCGCGATCCAGAAGGCTGGCGGTTTTTCCGGAAACCACTTTATCGTACCATGGTTCGAATGCCGAGAGAATGCCGGCCAGCACGCGATTGCGGTCATGACATTTTCCGGTCAATTCCTGAAGCGTTACTGCGCCGGGCCCGTAGTCCGAGGCGATGCCGTTCACATTGATGCCGGTTCCGAGAACCGCGGTATCGATCCGGTCGGCCTGAGCGCTGACTTCAGTGAGGATCCCGCAAATTTTTTGGGTGCCAACGGTTACGTCATTCGGCCAGCGGACACGCGCTTCGATATTGAACGAGCGTTGCATGTACCCGGCGACCGCTACCGCTTTGGCGAGAGTGATCGTGGCGACCTCCGCGAGAGTGCAATTCGGCGTCAGGACCAGCGAATATGTAAGTCCTTTGCCTTTGGAGGCAATCCAGCACCTCCCCAGCCGTCCCCGGCCGTGAGTCTGGGCTTCCGCGACAATGAGGGTGCCGTCCACAAGACCGCGGGACGCCCATTCCACGGCGACGCGATTGGTCGAGTCCACCGTGTCAAGCACCGAGAGTCTGCGTCCCAATCTCCGGCTGGAGAGATGTCCAAAGAATTCTTCCGGAAGAATGCGGTCGGGAGACTGGACCAGGCGATACCCTTTATGGCTGACCCCTTCAAGCCGGTAGCCCGCCTCTTCAAGCCCCCGGATGCGCTTCCAGACGGCCGCGCGTGAAATTCCAAGCTCGCGGGAGAGCTTCTCTCCGGAGACAAACTCACCATGCGCTGATTTGATCATTGCCAGGAGCCGGACGTCGGCATCCGAAGCCGTCTTGCATGCCCCGGGCCGAAAGAACTCTTGCGCAGAGGCCTTTTTCAAGGGCGCTCCTTCTCCATTGAGGCCCGGATCTCACGTATCCGGTCCCGGAGGAGAATCGCGCGCTCAAACTGCAGATTCTTGGCGGCCGCCTCCATCTGGCTTTCCAGCTCCTCAATGGCTTCGGTTTGTTCATAAGCCTTTTCATCCTGTCCCACTGCTTCTTGGAGAATCATGCGGATTTTTTTGATTTCCTCGATGCCGCCGCGCACTTCCTTCTGGATGCTCTGAGGCACCACGCCATGCTTCGAATTGTACGCCAACTGAATTATTCGGCGCCGGTCCGATTCGCGGATCATTTGGTCCATCGCCGCAGTCCGCCGGTCGGCGTACAGGATGACGTGGCCCGCCACATGACGCGCGGCCCGGCCCGCGGTCTGGATGAGCGCGGTGGCGCTTCGCAAAAACCCCTCCTTGTCCGCGTCCAGAATGGCCACCAGAGAGACTTCCGGGAGATCCAACCCCTCTCTGAGCAGATTGATCCCGATCAGGCAGTCGAATTCATTCATTCGCAGGCTCTTCAGAATTTCCACCCGCTGGATCGCGTCGATCTCCGAGTGAAGGTATTTGACGCGGATGCCCCGCTCTTCAAAGTACCGGCACAAATCCTCCGACATGCGCTTGGTGAGGGTTGTGACGAGAACCCTCTCGTTACTCAGAGCCCGCCGCGTCACCTCCGCAATGAGATCATCCACCTGGCCTTCGGTGGGCCGGATCTCCACAGAGGGATCCAGAAGGCCGGTTGGCCGGATCACCTGCTCAACCGTTCTGCGGCTTGAGCGCTGTTCGTATTCTCCGGGCGTTGCGGACACAAACACCGCCTGAGGAACCATGGATTCAAACTCCTCAAAGGTGAGCGGGCGGTTGTCCAGCGCGCACGGCAGACGGAATCCGTATTCGACCAGGGTCTCCTTACGGGAACGGTCCCCGTGGTACATCCCCCGGATTTGAGGAAGCGTCACATGTGATTCGTCGATGATGACGAGGTAATCTTCTGGAAAATAGTCCAGGAGGCAATACGGGCGGCTGCCCGGCTCCCGGCCGGAGAGATAACGGGAGTAATTCTCGATACCGGAACAATACCCCAGCTCCCGCATCATCTCCATGTCATAACGCGTCCGTTGTTCGATTCTCTGGGCCTCAAGGAACTTTTGGTGGGTATTGAAATATTTGACGCGCTCCACGAGTTCCGACTCGATAAGCTCCAGGGAAGACTGAACGCGTTCCTCGGTAGTTACAAAATGCTTCGCCGGATACACTGCGGCCCGGTCCAGCGCTCGCAGGCGTTCGCCGGTCACAGGGTCGATCAGCCACAGAGCGCGGATTTCATCGAATTCCGTTTCGGCGCGCAGAGCCCGTTCCTCGTACGCAAGGAAAACATCCACAGTGTC
>JADGBA010000103.1:0-4047 GCA_015231685.1 Candidatus Omnitrophota bacterium
TTTTTGGAGGTGTTGCGGCCGGAGGATGATGACTCGATGAAGCTTCTGCCGCCGCTGGAACAGGGGGAGCCTGTGGATCTGGCACAGCTTGATGAGAATCAGCATTTCACCAAGCCTCCGCCGCGGTTCACCGAGGCATCGCTCGTCAAGGTGCTTGAAGAAAACGGGATCGGACGACCGTCGACCTATGCGCCGACCATCGGGACGATTGTGGGGCGGAATTATGTGGAGCGCCAGGGCGGATCCCTGATTCCGACCGAGCTTGGATTCCTGGTGGTGGATCTTCTCGTCAAAAACTTTGAGAGGTTGATGGACGTGGATTTCACGGCTCAGATGGAGGAGGAGCTTGACCGGATCGAGGAAGGTTCAGCGGAGTGGGACAAAGTGCTGGCCAATTTTTATCAGCAATTTTCCAAAAGTCTTGAGACGGCCAAAGAGGCCATCCAGCCGGTCCGCAAAATCGAGGAAAAAACCGATGAAATATGCGAACTCTGTCAGAGTCCCATGGTAATCAAGTGGGGACGGCGGGGCAAATTCATCAGCTGCTCAGCGTTTCCCAAATGCAGAAACGCGAAGTCGATTGCCACGGGCGTGGCCTGCCCCAAGTGCGGGACGGGTCAGCTGGTGGCACGCCGGGCGCGATCCGGACGCGGGCGGCCCTTTTACGGTTGCACCCGGTACCCGGAGTGCGACTATATCGGTAATCGGCTTCCATCGCCGGGCGGGAATCCCGCCGGGGATCCGCCGGGCCATGAATGACGCGCTGGCGCGTTTTTTGACGTATCTCGAGGTGGAAAAGAATGCCACCGCCAATACAAGGTTGAACTATGAGATTGATTTGAGGCATTTCGTGGGCTGGCTTGGTGATCGCAGCCCGGAGTCGGCGGATCTGGATCTTTTGAGGAGCTATCTCGCCGTGATTCACGGAGAGGGATATGCCAAACGGACATTGTCGCGGAAGCTTGCGACACTGCGGTCTTTTTACCGCTACCTCACGCGGGAGGGTACCCTCCGAAAAAATCCCGCGACGGGACTAAGGTCGCCGAAGCTGGAAAAGAAGCTGCCGGTGGTTTTGAATGAGAACGAGGTAGAACGGCTTCTTGCTTTTGAGGCCAAGGACCTCACAGGCCTGCGTGACCGGGCCATTTTTGAGACATTGTATTCAACCGGATGCCGGATATCCGAACTCGCCGGTTTGAATGTGCGGGATGTGGACGAAATCGGCGGAGTGATCAAGGTTATGGGCAAAGGCCGCAAGGAGCGCCTGTGCCCGGTGGGAGAGAAGGCGCTTGAAGCGATTCGCGCTTACCGTGAGGCCAGAGAAAACGACGAAGGAAATCCCAATGGCGGGGGCGGGGAGCATTTGTTCTTGAATCATTCCCGAAACGAAACCGGGTCGCGACTGACGGGGCGATCCATGAGGCGCAGTCTGAACCGGCGGGTGGAACAGGTCGCGCTGGGGCATCGCATTTCGCCGCATGCCCTGAGGCATTCCTTTGCGACTCATTTGTTGAATCGCGGGGCGGATCTGAGAGTGGTGCAGGAGCTGCTGGGTCACGCGAGCATATCCACGACCGCTATTTATACACACGTGAGCGCTGAGCGGTTGAAGCGTGTGTATGAGCGCGCGCATCCCAGGGCTTAAGGTGAAACGGTTTCTTTTTGAACTGATTTTTTGGGTGTACGCGGTGTTGTACGCGCCGATGTTTTTTTTGAAGGGCAAACACCGGGACCGGTGGGGGGAGCGGTTCGGGATTTTGCCGGATGCCGCGCGGACTCGGCTTAGCGGCGCTCAGGTGCTCTGGTGCCATGCGGTTTCGGCGGGGGAGATGAGGCTGGCGATACGGTTGGCCGCCCGATTCATGCAGCAAAAACCGGATGGCACAGTTTTTGTTACAACTACCACGGCGGCCGGGCGGCAGGTTGCCCGGGCGGAGGGTATTGCGCCGGAGTTGGTGGCGTATGCGCCTCTGGACATGAGGCGGGTGCTGCAGCGTTTTTTGGACGCGGTGCATCCGTCGGTTGCGGTTTTTTTTGAGACAGAAATCTGGCCGAACACTCTTGCGGAGCTTGCCCGGCGGCGTATTGCGGCGGTGATCGCCAACGGGCGCATCTCTGATCGTGCCTATCCGCGGTATCGTTGCGTGAGCTGGGTGATGAAGTCGGTTCTTTCTCAGGTGAGCGCGTGTTTGGCGCAATCCGAAGAGCACCGCAGGAGGTTCATCGGAATCGGCGCGCCGCCGGAGCGGGTCAGGGTCGGGGGTAATATGAAATTTGACCTTGAGCCGCCGGAGATTTCGGGACGTGTGCGGAGCGTGTTTGAAAGCATCCGCTCCAATGGAAGGCCGATGGTGCTCGGCGCATCCACGCACCCCGGTGAGGAAGAGGCGTTGTTGGGGCTGTTGAATTCCGGCAACCCCGGGGCGGTGAACCCTTTTCTTGTGCTGGCCCCCCGGCATTTGGACCGGATGGACTCGTTGGGACGGTTTTTGCAATCGCGAGAGTGGGGGTGGGGAACGCTGAGTGCCGTCGCCGGTGGCGCGAAGGCCCCGGAGGACGTGCTGGTTGTGGATGAGTGGGGATTACTGGGGCAGATCTTTTTTTTGGTTGATGTGATTTTTGTCGGTGGAAGCCTGGCCCCGGTGGGAGGGCACAATATTGCGGAAGCGGCTTTGTCGGGGCGACCTGTCGTGCACGGCCCGCATATGCATAACTTCAGGGACATGAGGGAGGAATTTAGACGCGCGGATGCGGATCGGGAGTCCTCGGATGCCGAAGGGGTTCGTTCTCAAATCCGCGTTTTTTTGGAAAACGAGTTTTTAAGTCAGCAAACAGGAACCAAACAAAAGGCGGTTGTTCTCGCGAGCCGCGGAGCAACCGACCGCAACATTGAGGAAATACTGAAATGGTGGCCCAAAAAAAGTGGTTGAACCCGATTCTCGTGTCGGGTGCCTGGATATACAAAATGATCTGTCGTTTTCATCGATGGCTGTACCGATCGGGGATCCGGAAGGCTTTTAGGCCTGAGGCGACGGTCATCAGCGTCGGCAATGTGACCGTTGGTGGTACGGGAAAAACGCCGCTGGTTATCATGATTGCCCGGAATCTGGTTTTGGCCGGTAAAAAGGTTGCTGTTCTGACGCGCGGTTACGGGAATGATGAAATTCATGAACTGACAGAGCGTCTCGACGGAGTGCCGGTCCTTGGCGGAAAGAACCGGGCGCTCTTGTCCCGAACCGCCGTTGAAAAGCACCAGGCGGAGGTATTGATCCTGGATGACGGATTTCAGCATTGGGCGCTTCAGCGTGATCTGGATATCGTTACGATCAATTGCACGAACCCCTTCGGCAACGGGCGTCTCCTTCCGGCGGGACCGCTTCGTGAAGCCGAGGATAACCTCGCTCGCGGAGGGTGTTTTGTTCTCTCCAAAGCTTTTCAAGGCCGGCAGAACACCGTTTGGCTTCGCCAAAAACTTGCCAAACTGAATGCTTCGGCCCCGATCTTTGAGGCCGATCATCAGCCGATTTGTTTTGTGGATTACCGGAAGGACCGCCATCTGCCGCTCGGGATGGTCCGTCAGGAGCGGGTGGCCGTGCTTTCGGCCATCGAGGATCCGGCGTCCTTTGAGAATACCTTGTCCCGACTTGGGGCCAACGTGGTGTACGCGGCGCGATTCAGGGATCATCATGAATTCACCCGAGCCGAGATGGATGAGGTGTTCCGCGGATGTCAGGAGGCGCACGCGCGTTATTTGGTGACGACCGCCAAGGACGGTTACCGTCTTCGCAAAATCCTGGATCCGCAGCACCGACTCCCCACACGGATTCTGATTCTGCAGATCGAAGTCCGAATCGATGATGAGGAAGGATTGGTCCGCAAATGTCTGGATGTTTGCCGCTTAAGATCCGTCTCGAAGACCGCCTGATTTTAGGCGGGCTCCAATTCGCAGGGTTCTGCCTGCGGCAATGGCCCCGCCGTCAGGCGATCCGGGCCGCCGGCGCGCTGGGCGCGCTTGTCGGGCCGCAGACTCGACGTGCGAAGCTGGGG
>JADGBA010000103.1:4057-4529 GCA_015231685.1 Candidatus Omnitrophota bacterium
ACCGAAATCTTCGGGCGTGTTTCTCGGGACAGATGAGTCCCCGGGAACTCAAGGCCATTCTCAAAGAAAGCTACCGTCACTTTGCCATGTCCATGGCGGAACTGCTGCTGATTACGGAGCGCCGCGAGGAAGAAATGCGTGGTCTCCTGGAAGTTGAGCATCTCGAGACATTGGACCGCCTGCTGTCTGCAGGGCGTGGCGTGATTCTGCTCTGCGGCCATTTCGGGAACTGGGAATTTTCGGGGCTGATGGCCGGTGTGCTGAACTATCCGATCGCGGTGCTCGTCAAGCCCCAGAAACACCCGAAGTCAGACGCCTTTTTGAACGGGCTGCGCGGGTCTCGCGGAGCTCTAGTGGTTCAGCGGGGGATGGCGGTCAGACAGATTCCGAAGCTGCTTTCCAAAGGCGGCATTGTGGGTATTTTGGCTGATCAGGATGCCGGAACGGAAGGTGTTTTTGTTGATTTTTTTGG
>JADGBA010000104.1 GCA_015231685.1 Candidatus Omnitrophota bacterium
TCCTCGCCTTGCACAGACGCATGAGCGAGCTCAGCTTAATGATCTCCGGGCGGGTTCCGAACACCATCGCAATTTTTGGAGAACGTCTCGCGGGCATTGCGTTCACACCAGACACTCCAAATCCACCGGCCGGCCCCGCCGAACAAATCGCTCATGCATCCACAACGCCTGAAGACTGAACATCGACGCCCAGGCGTTCAAATGAATACGCAAACGTCCGTCCGTGTCCGCGCCGTAGAAAAATCCCCCTTTCTGGGGGCCTTCTTCGTTGAATTGAAACATCAACAAATGTTCCCTGATCCGTGTCAGGATCTTCTCATCAAACACGTTTGGGGTCTTGGGCCACGCGTGAAGAATGGACCCGATTCTCAGGACCTGCGCCACGATGTCGCTGCGTTCATAATGCGCGAACCCTTCATGCTCATAAATCGCCGAAACGGAACCCGAGTCCGACACGGCCTGGCGCATCCACCGCGCCCCCCGAATGGCGGCCTTTAAATACTTGTCCTTGCCCAAGAACGCCGCCCCGTAAAGCAGCCCTTCCAACGTGTAACAGTGGGGATGCAGGTGCGTCGATCCGTCCGCGACATTCGTGACGAATCTCCCGTCGTCCTCCTGCCGGTCCAGGACCCAATCCAACAGCCGCAGGCATGCGTCACGATCACCCGCGCGGCCCGACTCCCGCGCGTAATCAATCAAAAACATCGCGCATTTCCCATGAAAGGTACCGTTCTGATCCGACCATTTGCCGGTGTCCCGCCCCTTGCGTCCGGTGGACTTATCCCAATACGGATAAAAATCAGGTTGCGTGATATCGAGTTGCCGTGTCAGATACGCATGCGCCTGATCAAGGTATTCGCGATACATCTTCCGGGGGGACAACCGGTGTAGGCGCAGCATCCCGTAGGCCACCATTCCCGTATCGAAGGCGTACACCCTTCCGGTGTGAAAAGAATAATTCGGGGACTGATAATTTTTGACGAGATAATACCGCGTGTGGACGCCTCCGCAGGGGTGCCACGCCTTGCGCATGAGCCAGGTCGCCGCGCGTCTGGCGGCATTGACCCACTGAGGACGCGGATCCACGTTGTTCAGGAACAAAAAACAGGTGATGGCATAACCCGTGATCTCGGAATATAGGAACGGGTAACGCTTGCGGTACATTTCGTACCAAGCGGACACCCCTCCGTCCAATTGCGGCCGACCGCTTCGGTTTTGTATGCCGGATCGCACGAGCCATCCCGCGGCTTCCGCGACTTCTTTGGACAGACCTGATGAGCCCGCTCTTTTCATGAACTCCTCCGCTTCAATATCCGCTTAGCTTCACTCTTTTTGGCGGTGACGGCAAAACCATCCTGCCCCACCTTCCCACGAACGCGTGCGGGGACGCCCCGAACCAGCGCGTAGTCGGGCACGTCGGACGTCACCACCGATCCGGCCGCCACCATGCAATACCGTCCCAGCTTCAAATCCGGCAAAATGGTTACATTGGCGCCGATGGAAGCACCGCGGCCCACTTGTGTGCAGTTACGGCCCAAGTCCCGGATACGGTTGGCGCGGGGTCTGGGATCATTGGTAAAGCACACGCCCGGCCCGACAAAGACATCGTCCTCGAGGCAGAGGTTACGGTACAAAAGGGCTTTGTTGTGAATGTTGCAGCGATCACCGATCCGCACGCCGGTATCCACATAGACACCGTTGCCGACCATGCAATCGTTTCCGATCACCGCGCGTTCTCGGATCTCCGCGTACGCCCAAACGCGCGTTCCTTTTCCTAGACGGGAACCCGGATGCCGCACGGCCGTCGGATGAACCCACGCGGCCTTGCCTCGGCGGGTATCCGTCAGGCCGGGTTTTGTCTTGCCCATGCGATATTTTTCCTGAGGCCTTCCTCGAAGGAGACACGCGCCTTCCAGCCGAAGAGCTTGCGGGCCTTGGTGGCGTCGCAAATCAAGCGCTGGACCTCCGAGGTGCGTTTGGCGACGCGGATAATTTCGGATTTGGACCCGCTGATCTTCTTGATCTGTCGTGCCGTCTCGTTAATATTCACATCTCTGCCGGTTCCGAAGTTGACGGCCTCCCCAACCGCTTTGGGATGCTTACCCATCACCAAAAAAGCATTGATCATGTCATCGACGTAGGTGAAATCCCGCGACTGCTTCCCGTCTCCGTGGACGGTGATCGGGCTCGACTCCAGCGCCAGACGGATGAATTTGGGAATCACATCATAGGTGTGACGCGGGCCGAAGGTGTTGAACGGCCGGATGATCGCCACCGGTAAACCGAACGTATTGTAGTACGAATACGCGGTACGGTCGGCGGCGACCTTGGAAGCCGCATACGGTGATGAGGGGTTCAGCGGATGCGCCTCGTCGATCGGAGCGTATTGGGCGGTGCCATAAATTTCGCTCGAGGACGTGCAAACAATGCGTCGAATCCCATCCATCTCAAGTCCCGCATGAAGCACATTCACCGTTCCGGTGAGGTTGCTCTCCATGACCTCCCGGGGATGCGTGAACGAATTCGGCACATACGCGTCGGCGGCCAGATGAAAGATGACTTCCGGTTTGCTTTTTTTGATCAGCTCCACCGAATCGGTGCTTGCAATATTGCCCGTCAAAATACTCCGAAGACGGCGTTCGTGGCGCTTAATGTTTTTGAGCGTGTATCCCACGGTCCCCGAAACCGAGTTTCCCCGGACATACACCGAAACATGCGCACCCTCTTTGAGGAGCCGGTCCGTGAGATGGGACCCCATGAATCCGTCCGCCCCCGTCACCAATACCCGCTTTTTCTTCCAAAACGAAGTCCGCATCAGATCCTCATTTCCTTTTGTGCAAATTTACATTTGGATAATCAATTCCTGCCGCCGGTCTGCAAAATAAGGCGTTCATTTTATCAGAATCGTGACCCAAAAAGGATTCAAAATTTGGCGATTTTGACGAACTCATAATAGGCGCTCAAAAACGAAAAACAGAAGCCGTTCCACCCGTCCAATACCCCCAACCTAAAAAAATAGTCCCTCACGAACCGCCAACCCGGTCGCGCGACGAACTCCCACCGCCGAACCCGGGAACGACGGGAACGAAGTGACGGCACCTCCAGGTCCGTATAGAGGTTCAGCTTTTGCATGTATGCTTTGGCGGACCGTGTGGAAAAATGCGTGAGCTCGCCGTCAAGAAACCCAACCGGCCCGGAAGAGGTCACCTGCTCGTGGACGCGTCCTTCGAATACGAGCTTGCCCTTCCTAAAGAAACGGATCGGCCGATCCGAACCGCCCATCCCATGCTTCATGCGCTTTCCGAAAAAGTAATTCACCCGCCGCACTCCGAACGCATCGGCTCCGGGGTTCTCGGAGCGGGCCCGGTCCAGGATTTGTTTCGCCAGCTGCGGGGACACGCGCTCATCGGCGTCCACCGACAAAATCCACGGGCCTGCCGCCGCTTCGATGGCCCGATTTTTTTGATCCGCAAAATCGCCGAACGGATTTCGGATCACCCGGGCCCGTCGTGCGGCGATTTCCGGCGTCCGGTCGGAACTGCCTGAGTCCATCACGACAATTTCGTCGCAAAACGACAGACGCTCGAGGCATGCCTCGATTTCCGCCTCTTCGTTTTTGGCAATGATAACGGCCGAAATTTTCATACCCACCCCCGTGAGAACGTCAAAATGTTTTCATCGCTGCGGACCGACCGCTCATGCCGGGACCTTTGCCTCGAGCGAAGGGCTTGGGGTAAACGCCCCATCGCGTCGAGAAAACCGCCCAAAAAATCCCACTGCCCTAAGAGCGTATACTTGACCAGCTGCAGGGGCAGACAACCGATGTGCTCCAGCCAGAGACGCGGTGACCGGATATTCTTCCAGACAAACAAAAAAAGATTCCTGCGGTTCATGCGACGGATCCCCCCGGCGCGGAATGCTTTCTTGAAGCTCGCCTGCCCCATGTGCCGCACGACGCTGCGGGGGCAATAATATCCGGCGCGCCCGCTCCGATAGGCCCGGAAGCAAAGATCCGTATCCTCCACCGTCCCCGGCAAATACAATTCATCGTATCCGCCCAACTCCACAAACGCCTCTCGCCGAAACACGCCGAACCCTGTCTGCATGGAATAGGCTTCTGCGGCGTCTGCGGCGCCGCCGGAGGTCGACGCTCCCCACGGAAGCCCCCAACGGAAACCCAACATCGAACGCGCTCCCTCAACTTCGCCGGAGGCATGTCCCACGACCTGGGGCGCGCAAAAAAGGGCATCCGGATGGCGCTTCATCGCCTCCACCAGCGGATCCACGCTTCCGGGCTCAAGCCAGATATCGTTATTCAACAAAAACAAAAAAGGTTCCGACGCCTCTTTGGCATAAGCATTGTACGAACAAAGAACCTTGTTCTCGGGAGCGCGGACAAACGTCACTTCCGGGCACTTCCGCGCCACACACGCCTCGCTCTCATCCCCGCTCTGATTGTCGAGCACGGTGATGGCGCAGTGCGTCCGGCTCAACCGGCACACCGTCACAATG
>JADGBA010000105.1 GCA_015231685.1 Candidatus Omnitrophota bacterium
TGAACAGATCTGGGCGAATCTCACCAAACTCGAAAAGGCTACCGGCAAAACCTTCGGCAAAGGGCCAAGGCCGCTTTTGGTGTCCGTGCGCAGCGGCGCAAAATTTTCGATGCCCGGCATGATGGATACGATTCTGAATCTGGGTTTGAACGACAGCACGGTTGAGGCGCTGGCGGCGCAGTCCAAGAACGAGCGTTTCGCATACGACTCTTATCGCCGGTTCATTCAGATGTATTCGGATGTCGTTCTCGAAATCGATCACGACCATTTTGAGAAAATGCTCTCCGCCCTCAAAAAGGAACGTGGTGCCCGCATTGATACGGATCTGAAGGTTGACGATTTGAAAGAACTCGTGAAGCGCTACAAAGAAGTGGTGAAACGTGACAGCGGCAAAGCGTTTCCTCAGGACCCTCGCGAGCAGTTGAAACTTGCTGTGAATGCGGTTTTTAATTCCTGGCAGAACGAGCGCGCGAACAAGTACCGGAATCTGAACAAAATCGATCACAATATCGGCACGGCGGTCAATGTTCAGTCGATGGTCTTCGGGAATTTGAGCGAGACCAGCGGTACCGGCGTAGCGTTTACCCGCGATCCCGGTTCAGGTAAGAAGCTCTTTTTTGGTGAATATCTTTTGAACGCTCAGGGCGAGGACGTGGTGGCCGGCATCCGCACGCCGAGCGCAATCGCGGACCTGAAGAAGGCGCGGCCTTCCCTATATAAGAAGCTCGAGACGATTTATAAGAAGCTCGAGAAACATTACCGGGATATGCAGGATATCGAATTCACTTTCGAAAATGAAGACCTGTATCTTCTGCAGACCCGAAACGGCAAGCGGACCGCTCTGGCCGCGGTCAATATCGCCGTGGACATGGTCAAAGAAAAGCTCATCTCAAAAAGGGAGGCTGTCGCCCGCATTGAGCCTGCTCAACTCGATCAACTGCTTCATCCCATGATTGATCCCAAAGCAAAGGTGGACGTGGCGGCCAAAGGGCTGCCGGCTTCTCCGGGCGCGGCGGTGGGGCAGGTCGTTTTTAACTCCGAAGACGCGGAGGAGTGGACGCAGACCAAGGGTGTAGATGTGATTCTGGTTCGCCAGGAGACCTCACCGGAAGATGTGGGCGGAATGGCGGTCTCCAAGGGCATTCTGACCGCGACCGGCGGCATGACGAGTCACGCGGCGGTCGTTGCGCGCGGGATGGGCAAGTGCTGTATCGCGGGCTGCTCGGCGATCACCATTGACGAAGAGGCGCGCACCTTTAAGGTCGGGCCGCACACGGTCAAAGAAGGCGATATCGTGACCTTGAACGGAACCACGGGCGAAGTCATTCTCGGCAAGACCGCGCTCGTTGAGCCGGTCGTCGCCGGGGCTTTTAACCAGATCATGAAGTGGGCCGACGAAATTCGGACGCTCACGGTACGCACTAACGCCGATACCCCGCAGGACGCCGAGGCGGCGCGCGGCTTCGGCGCCCAGGGAATCGGGCTTTGCCGTACGGAGCACATGTTCTTCGGCGAAGAACGCCTGCGTTCGGTCCGTGAGATGATCTTCGCAGATGATGAGGCGGCTCGGCGCGCCGCGCTGGCCAAGCTCAAACCCTACCAGAAGAGTGATTTTCTGGGGATCTTTGAGGCGATGGCCGGACTGCCTGTCACGGTACGTCTTCTGGACCCGCCGCTTCACGAATTTTTGCCCAAAGGCGCGGAAGAGGTTGCGCGGGTGGCTGCCGATCTTGGGATTCCGGAGAAGAAGCTTCATGAGAAGACGGAAGCACTGCATGAATTCAATCCCATGTTGGGTCATCGGGGATGTCGCCTTGCCGTGACTTACCCCGAGATTTATGAAATGCAGGTTGAGGCGATTGTCGAAGCCGCCTGCGAGCTTGCCGCACGCAAGGTTAAGGTGTATCCGGAAATCATGATTCCGCTTGTGGGGATGACAACGGAGTTGGAGCTTCTGGCGAATGATTTGAGGGGAGTGGCCGACCGGATTATCCGGGAGCGGCGGTCCAAACTCGTCTACATGATGGGAACCATGATCGAAGTCCCGAGAGCGGCGGTTGTGGCCGGGGATCTTGCGCAAATCGCGCAGTTCTTCAGCTTTGGCACCAACGACCTCACTCAGATGACGCTTGGATTCTCACGCGACGATGTGGCCAAGTTTTTGCCGCATTACATTCAGAAGGGCGTTCTCAAGGACGATCCTTTTGCGACGCTTGATCAGCAGGGAGTCGGAGCGCTCGTGCAGATGGCCGTCAAGAGCGCGCGCTCGGTGAATCCCAAGATCAAACTCGGGATCTGCGGCGAACACGGCGGCGACCCCCGTTCAATCGAATTCTGTCATCGGATGGGGCTCAATTATGTAAGTTGTTCGCCGTTTCGGGTGCCGATTGCCCGGTTATCCGCGGCTCAGGCTGTGATCGAGAATTCAAAGAAGTAAGCTTCGATTTCCCCTCATCCGGCGGCGACGCCGGGCGGGGGGGAGTTGTAAAACCGACGAGGACCGATGGAAGCCTTAAAGCTGTACCTCCGGGATATCAAAAATATTCCGCTTTTGAGTGCTGAAGAAGAATTGGACCTTGCCCGCAAATGCCGACGGGGTGATCCCAAGGCCCGACGCAAACTTATCCGTTCTAATCTCAGGCTTGTGATCAATATCGCCAAGCGCTACAGCCGCTTCGGGGTGCCTATTCTGGACTTGATTGAAGAAGGTAATCTTGGCCTCATGAAAGCCGTGAGCAAGTTTGATCCCAAGCGGGGTTACCGGTTTTCCACCTACGGTGCCTGGTGGATCAAGCAGCACGTGACCCGCGCGTTGGCCGATCAAGGCAAGTCCGTCCGGATCCCGGTGTACATGGTAGAGACGCTAACGCGCTTCAGGAAAGTGCGGGAGAAGCTTCTCTATAAGTACAAGCGCAAGGCAACAAGTTCCGAAATTGCACGCGTCATGAAGATTCCCGCGTCCAAGGTTAAGGAACTCGCCGAAATGAATCAGGGGGTGACGTCTCTGGACGCGCCGATCGGGGAAGAGGGGGATGCAACGGTTCTGGATTTAATGGAAGATGAGGCCACGTCGCATATGGCCCAGGACCGTATCAATCTGTTTTTTCAAAAGGAAGCCATCGCCACACTCCTTGGCAAAATGAAGGACAGGGAGAAGCAGATTCTGATCATGCGGTTCGGTCTGGACCAGAAAGAAATTCGCACGCTGGATGAAGTGGCCCAAAAATTCAAGATCACCCGGGAGCGGGTGCGGCAGATCGAGGAGGCGGCGCTTCGCAGACTCAAGAAGCACGCTGAGGCCATGGGGATTGAGATGTGATGACGGATGAAGCGGTTGTACGCGAATTCAAAACGTTGATCCGGGATGTTGCGGATTTTCCCAAGCCGGGTATTTTGTTCAAAGATATCACGCCTCTTTTGGCGGATGCGGCCGCGTTTGCCGACGCGGTGGATGCGATGATCGCGCCCTTTGCGGGTATTGCGGTTCAAAAGGTTGCCGGCGTCGAGTCGCGCGGGTTTATCTTTGCCACAGCCGTGGCTATGAAGCTGAGACTCCCGCTTATTCCGATTCGCAAGAAAGGGAAGCTGCCCTACAAGACGCGTGAAGTCACCTATGATCTGGAGTATGGTCAGGACACTCTGGCGGTTCATGAGGACGCCGCTCGGGAGGGGGAGCAGGTGCTGATCGTGGATGATCTCCTGGCCACGGGCGGCACGGTCGGGGCCACCGCGGAGCTCGTGAAATCTCTCGGGGCTCATGTGGCGGGATTGTCCTTTTTGATTGAACTCGAATTTCTTGGTGGCCGCTCACGGTTCGACGGTGTTCCGATCCATTCGGTGCTGCGCTACTAGCGCGGATTTGGGGCCTGTAGCTCAGGTGGATAGAGCACGAGTTTCCTAAACTCGGTGTCGCGCGTTCGAGTCGCGCCAGGCCCAAATATTGTTGACGGATATGCTTATTATTGATAATATACACGTGTTTTGCATATGCAGGTTTAGTTCTCAACAGCCTAAATTACGCCGAAAAAGGAGGTGAATTTCTTAGTCGAAGGTCTGAGGGCTGTGAAAAAAGCGAGCAGTTCAGCTTAATAAAAAAGAAAAAAAGTAATTCCGGAGGAAATCAATGAAGTTAATGAAAATCATGGGCATCGCCCTTTTGGCCTTTGCGGTTTTTGCCGTGCCGGCCATGGCCGAAACCCAGACAGTCAAAGTGAGCGGTTCACTTGACGTGAAGCACATCTATAGAGAAGACTACGATCTCCGCGCGGGCAACGATCAGAGCATGGTTCCGGTCGGCACCGGCGTTGGAAACGCGCCGGCTGACAATTCGGCCGCGAATGATCTGGGTGATGACGGGGCCGACTGGTTCATGTCCGTTGCTCAGGTTGAAGTGGCTGCTGATCTCACCGTCAACGTGTCGGTTGTGATCAACATCTACAACCAGCGTGATTGGAACTCCAATCAGTGGACGATCGGTGCCAATACTCCGAACACCGGCAACGAGTTCGA
>JADGBA010000106.1:0-1212 GCA_015231685.1 Candidatus Omnitrophota bacterium
AAGAGAGCATACAACCAGGAATGACCTCATTGATGATCTGCATCGCCTCATCGGGCAGCGTCCGAGAATTCCCGTAAACGTCCAGCCACGCCGCAAGATACTCCCCGAAGACCCGCATGGATGCAATCTGCAAGCCCTGTTTTCTGGGGCCGTTTTCGAAATTCCGCTTCAATGCTTCAAAGGCGGCCTCATCGACCAGACGGTCAAGGCGTCTGCGCAAATCTCGATACCGGAGCCAACCCAAGGGAACCCGCCATAAATACGCCAGCGGAGGAGCCGCCAAAAACCCCCCACACTGCCGGTTACGGCGATCATCGAAAGATAACTTCCGATCGTATTGGCCGGAGAAAGGCACAAACAGAGAAAACCCAAAAGGGCAGTAAAACCGTTCAAGTAGCGGGAAATCCTCAAGAGCTTCTCAGAATTCACCTGAGAAGCTCTTGCCCCTTGCGGCTTTGGGCCTGCGGGGCCCGGGTCCTTAGGCGCCCACGCCCCGGAAGCATCTAAACGCCTCGTGAGGGGTTTCATCCCGGCGGCACGTCTGATGAGGTTCGTCACCGCTATTCCCCGGACACTGCCGGCCTCAGCGTTCTGAAGCATGTTCAGCTGGTCCTCAAGACGGGCGAAGACGTCATCCCTATGGTTTTTTAATGATTCGACATCTTCGGGCGGAGCGTTCGTATCGACCCACAACTTTTCCAGGGCCAACAGGGCATGATCACCGTAATCTGCGGCCAGGTCATACATCCAATAAACCTTTTGGGTGTCCGGAAGGCCCCAGCGGTCTTCGTGAGGCGCCAGGTCCCGGAAGAAAAGGTAGAAGGGCTTCAGGCGTTCCGCGTCTGTCCTGAAAAATGATATAACCGAATCCACGCCGTGCGCGGTCAGGTCGGAACGGTCGGCGGAAGAACCGAACCACTTGAGATAACCCGGGCCGATCATCTCATTAAGAGCAAGGCGCATGTCCGCGTCATAAGCGACCCAATACAAAAGGTCCAGGAATTCCCCGTCCGTGGTCACTTGATGAAGAAGAGGGTGGAGCGTCCGGATGGTTCTGCGGCGGGTTTCGGGGTTCTCGAGTTCAAGGCCGGGACACGCGAGAGCCTCCATCATCTGGTCTTCATTCATCTTTTGTATTCCCGAAATAACTTCACTCCCCCCAAAATAGGCGTTTTCGGTCTGCCCGAACGTCGGCTGATTTCTCAGTAACCG
>JADGBA010000106.1:1295-4488 GCA_015231685.1 Candidatus Omnitrophota bacterium
GTACTCGGACTCGTTGAATTCGGGCACAAAATAGTCTTCAAGCGCCGGTCGCTGCGCAGAAGCGGTTTCTGCCGTCTCAAGCACTCGGCACGCCGCGCGAAAACGCCTTTCGCGAGGCTGAGCGTCCGAGCGCAGAATCGTCTTCAAAAAAGCGACATCCGGAGCCGGTTTTTTGATCTCGTTTTCCAGCATGAAGTCGAGAATCTTCTCGGCCAATTCCCGCGCCCGGGGAATACGCTCCATCTCTTGGGCGATTTCGAGGGCATGCCGGGCGCGGATGTCTAGGCCCTTAGGCGCGAGCAGATGGTCCCACTTATCAGTCAAAGCAAAATAAAGCATACTTCCTTTAAGTCCCGTGTTCGCGATAAGCGTCTTCAAGATAAAATCGCGTTCACCTTTTAAGGTGTCTTCAAAATAGGCCTTCATCAGGCTCTGACGCAGAACCTGGCGCGGATGCCGACCGGAGGGGTTTTCCCAAACTTTGTCGTCCTGAAGATAAGCCCTGACGGCGTTTCTAAAAATCAAGGGATGCGTCGATTCCATAAATTGATGCACTCCCAAAAACGGCGGGTGCTCAAGATTAAGGACTCCCTCAATATCTCCCGAATGAAGCCTTCGAAGGACCCGCATCCAGTCCGTCCGCTTGCAAGCGTCGATCTCCGGCAGAATCTCAAGGACCGCGTCCTGAATTTTGCGGATGCCTCGGCCCGAAGAGAGCAGGATGGGAATCAAACGAAGCTCGATGATGGTCTCTGCCCGCACCGGCAGTACTTGATCGGGTGGCCCGTCCACAAAATACCGGCGCAAAAAGACCCCAAAACTCCGCACCGCCCGCAGTCTTAAATCCGGGTCCGTCCGTAATATATCGACCTGAAGTTGCGCCGCCATCGCATCCACATTCCTCAAGGCAAAAATCCTTTTTTGATACCTCTTAAGTTCCCGCCCGCTACTCAAGTGCCGCCACATCTTCTGCCATAGGCCCGTCACGCCGAGCGATCCCACCGAAGTCATCAACGCGCCGAGTGAGGGGGCGGCGGTCTTCCACAGATTGCGGATTCGGTTGAATGAAATCCGGGCGCCGGCAAATTGCAGCGTCGGGACTTGAGGCGCCGAAACTTGAGAAGCCGGTCCGGTCGTTGCAGGTGCCGGCACGCTTTCAAAAAGAGCCCGGATCGCCTCACGCACATCGGACGCCGCCGTGACACGGCCGGAAGTTCCGTATTTTTTGTCAAACCTCCATCGCCCCGGAAAATCCCCCTCCCGGGCTCCGGCCACCGGGGGCTCCAGCGTTCCGTACTGCCTCAAATAATCCTCCGCGTCCAAAACACGCCGCGGCAGAACAGACCCCCGTTCCCCGACCGGAGCCAACAGAAGCTCTTCGTATGTCTCGTGATCGGTTTCGTCCTTAACAACAGGGGCAACGACAACATAACCGGTACCCTCCCGCCGCCACAAACGCTCCAGGTTCGGCGTATGGTAACCTCCCGCAATAAGAATGGCCGCCTTCGCACCCCGCTCCCCCATCCGCCGCGACGCGTTCCGGACAAACGCCGCGTCCCGTCTTCGGACCAGTGCATAAAACCGTTTCAAATCAACACGCGCAACATCGAGCGCATTCCGATGAAGCACCAGATCCTCGATGTAATCGAGTTCGAAAAGCTGGCCGTTCACAAAGGCCTGCCAGGCGTCGTCCATCATCCGCCGGCTCGTACCGCGAAGCTCGGCGTATTCTTCGGAAGAAAGCCGAATCTCATAGGCCTTCTCGAGAAGCCCCACATACCGGTCGACGGCACGCAGGGTGCGCAAACTTTCTTCGCCAAGAAGCTTTTCATAAACCAGCTTCTCAAGCCTTCCGACCTCATTCAAAAGCTCCGGCATATCAAGCCGGTAATACGCGTCAAGGTAAGCGGTGGCCTTGCGGACATTCGGGTAAGCCTGAAGCGCCACTCCCGCGCGTTCGGCTTTTGCCAGAACATTCCGCGTAAGGATCCGCCACGCGTCGTGATCACCGCTTCGCGTTCGTTGCCGAAGATCCTTCGTCTCTTCTTCGAGCTCCAGACGCTCAATAAGCCGCGTGAGCTCTTGAGACGCAGCCCCAAAATCAATCCGACGTTCGATTTCTCGGAGACCCAAAAACGACTGAATCTGCGGGTACGCCGCCACCCCCACCCCCGATGCGGACGCCAGCGCCGTCAAAGCCTCCATCCGGGTAATCTGATCATCCGCCGGATGCGCTTCATAGTCGCGAAGCGACTTCGGATACCGCCTGGCCTTGATGCGCTCAAGCACATTCTTCCAGCGACGCACTTGCGCCAAACACGCCTCGCGCCTTTGTGCGAGATCCGCATACGCCACCAAGTCCCGGTCATACAAATCGCGGTCTTCAATCCCGAGAATCTCAAGAGGCTCGTCCCCCGCGAGACTCAAATACTCTTCTCCCGATATAACACCGTCAAAAAGAAACCGTCCCGCCACCCGGGGCCAGTCAATTTCGGGATGACGCGCCTTCATCGGCGAGAGGCTCACATCCGCGGAACTGCCCTCGGCAAGAACGAGACGGATGCCGTACTTTTCGGCCCAGAACTCGATCCCCTCGGCGAGGGCCTTCTGGGCCCCGTAGTTGGCATGCGCGTCCTGGATATGAACAATCAGCCTGCCGTTCGTCCCCGGATGCACTTCCCGAAGCATCACCGAACCACCCGGAATCTCCAAAAGCATCGGATTACGGAGCACGGAGTCCAACAAGGCCTCTTGAGTAATTGCAGCGGACACACCCGGACCCGCGCTCGGCGGCAGGGGCGCCGCCTGAGCGATTTCCTGACAAAAAAACGCCAGAACCAGAAGAACTGCTGTAGCCTTTAGCCGATCCATAGGTGTCTTACATTAGGTTTATCAGATAGCCTATTATATTTAATATATTTAATAATTATAAACAATCAGTTAGATTTATAAATAGATAATATTTTTTTGAGAGTACTGGTCGCTTAAAAGAGTCCTCTGCATCTGAAGATAAACAAATGCACGAACTTTAGGTATCCAACACAATTTAAATGTGGAGAAATAAAAATGGCAAAAGAAACTGTAGAAGTTTTAGTTGAAGGTGGAAAAGCAACAGCTGCACCGCCATTAGGACCTGCATTAGGACCTTTAGGAGTAAATATCGGACTTGTTATCGCAGAGATTAACAAGAAAA
>JADGBA010000107.1 GCA_015231685.1 Candidatus Omnitrophota bacterium
GGCCTTCGCGGGCCCCTCGCTGAAATGCTCAATCACACCCAGCGAAAGATAGCCTCCAAAAGAGTCGTCGGCGTATGGAAGCGCAGCCACATCGGCCTGCCGAAGCGGTAGTGACGGGTCGTACGCAAGGGCCTTGCGTAAAGGCGCCTCATTGTAATCCACACCCTCGACGTCCAACCCCCGGCGCCGAAGCTCGATCACGTACGGCGCCAAACCGCATCCGCCTTCAAGAATCCTCTCATTCTTCGGTAGCACCCGCATGAATAATTCCATCTGCCGCCGGACGCGTTCATATGTAAAGATCCCGAGAATTCTCTCCATGGGAATCTCTGCCCAATTGGCCTCCCAGGCCTCTCGCGTTGCGGCATCCGTCGCCTGGGTATCGATCCTTTTCATCTTTTAGGAATCCTCCGGTCGCTTCAAGCGGTACAACGTGTATTCCACATCTTCAAACCTATCCTTCAGGCACGGCTCCACAAACGACCGGCCCGCGTCGGCATCCCACGCCAGCCGTTGGGCCCGCCACACACCGGAAGACCCGCTGAATTCTCCGGAATGTTCCGTGGACGAAACCAGAAGATGGGTGAATCCGTCCGCTTCCAGGCGGCTGGCGAGATCCGCGGCGTTGTCGATACCCTCAGGGTAACGGCTCATCCGCCAATAATCCCCTTCCAACACCACCGGTGCGTCCAGGTAATAGATTCGGTTTTCGCCTGAAGAGAGGATTTTTGCATCGGCGCCAAGCAATGCGTTGATTTTCTTGGACAAGGCATATCCCCGAATGCGGGTGTCGGCATACACTTCCCTGTCCGCGCCCCTCCAAAGCGCCGCTTCATCCCAAAAGTGATACGCCGCGAGCAAGGCTTCCAGGACCATCACGCCCAAAAAAAGCGTTTTAAACAAACGCCGCCATACCGCCGCCTGAATTTGGCTCAATTCAAAAAAGGCCAAGCCCGCCGCCGCGCATGCCATCGCGAGTCCTCCATAAAAAAAACGGACATTGGCATCCACCACGAACCAGGGCACGGCCATGCCGACGGCCGCGGCCAAGACATAGGCGGCTCGTCGCCCGACGGAAACCCACAACACACACACTGGCAGGAACATCAAGAGAATCGGTCCCACCTGTTCGCCGCCGAACCAGGCGGGGTGCATCGTCAGATCCCAAGGGAGGAGCAAGAACGAAACAAAATCCGTTCCCCGGGCATGAGCGTCCACATATGTCACGTCGCCGAAGCCCGAACCCCCGAAGAGCTCGGGATAGAACGGATACACGGGATTGCCCGTCAAAACAAACGACCGTAGGTACCACATCCCTCCGGCCAAGCATAACCATAAAGCCATGATGGCCGCTCCGCCGAGGAGTCCGCGTTTATCCCTGCTCCTCACGGTCCGCACAACATAAATCAACACGGCCGCCGGTAACGCAAAAAGCCCCACAAGTTTCGTCGCGGCGGCAAAACCAAAAAAGACGCCCGTCAGAACTGCCCAACCTGTTTTGCGGTCCTTCAGGTACACATCCATACAAAAAAAGCCCATCAGAATGAAACAAGCCAGCGCATTGTCCACAAAAGCGAATGCGGATTGGATCATCGCCGCGGGCATCATCAGATAGATCAAGGCGCCATAAAACGCGGCCTCCGGCCGCGAGCTTCGTCGAAGAAGCGCCGCCACCGCTCCGGCGCTGGCAAGATACAAGATGAAGTGAAAAGCCTTGGCCAGGCCCGCCCCGCCCAGCAGCAACCCCAGGGTGAAGAGCATCTGCGTCAGGTACGGCCATAGCACGTTGACGGAATAAGGCACCGCATAAATCGCGTGAGCGCGGACAAAATTTCGAGGCTGCGTCAGATGATAACAGAGCTCATCATGCCCCGAAGGTGGGGCCGCCACACCGGCCAACACCCAAAAAACCGCAAACAAAAAAACCGCCACGAGCACCGCATCGTATCGGCGGTTTCGAATGAATTTTACAAAATCCATGGCCAGCCCCGCCACCATCGGCAGCATCAATCGGGCAGAAATCACAAAGGCGCCGATAAGAAGCACCGAGAATACCGGGCGAAACAACCCTCCGGCCGCCCCAAGCACAAAGACCGCGTATCCGAGAACCCCCCAACCCAAAGGCAGCGCGACCACCACCGCTTCAAAGCGATCGCGAAACGGAAGTCCCGCTTTGTTTAAGCCCATGAGCGTCGTTCCGGTGACGCCCGACAAACACAGAAACATCCAAAGAACACCCATCATCCTCCCCATCCTCCGACCGCCTGCAGTTTCGGCCACAAAAACAATATCGCATAGGCCGAAAGCGTCACAACCATCCACACCGCCAGGATACGGTATTTCATGCCGCGGAAGCCCCCCTTTGTTTTGTGCCCCTCACAAAAAGAGCCAAACTCAGAAACAGAGCCAGGAGGCTGATGACGCCACCGATCCGCACGGTTGGGCAGACATACCGCCATTCGACCACGTGCTCGCCGGCCGAAAGCTCGCAGCCCCGAAACACACCTTCAGCCACCAACCCGTCACGGTACGCTCCGTCCACGCTTAGACGCCATCCCGGATAGTCCGTCTCACTCAAAAACAATAATCCTCCGGCCGGCGCCGTCACCCGGAGTCGCCGTTGAAGCGCGCCGCTCTCCTCCCACAACACCCGGGATCCAGGGGCGATTTGAGGGCGCTTCGCCGACAGCCGGGCGCTCTTTCCGTTGATTTCATACTCCCGGACCACAAAGGCCCGCGGATAGGCCTCCGGATTCCGAAACACATGGTCTTCATTGCCGTTCGCGCCCAATGCCTCGAGATTTCCGACGGTCGCCAGTTCCGCGCCGGAGACGAGGTAACGGACATTCATCAAATTCAAAAGCCGCCGATGCTCCCGGATATCCCCCAACCCCCTCGCCGGAAATCCGGTGGAGTCATCCACCACACCGAACGGCCGGACGGAATCATGGTAGCGCCCGAGAGCCAACGGCGAATAAAACCCGATCGAATCATAATCATAAATCATGTTTGTATTCGGCATCACCTTAGGCGCGCTCCCACTGCCCTCCGCCGCCGCCTCGTAAACGCGATAAGGCTCCCGCTCGGCCCGGGTCGCACTCACCATCGGATTGCCGCCCAACACCGACGGCAACGCGCGGTTCCCCCGAAATCCCGTGCCAAAAAAACTGAACCAAAACAAATCCAGAACACTGATAGCAATGCGCCCAACCGCCCAGAGGCGAGGACGCCATGCGCGGCGCATCGCCGCCGCGATCAACAGCGATGCCGCGATCCATATGGTCACAATCATCACGACACGCGCGTCCCGCCATGAGGTTCGTTCGATGATCGCGTTCAAAATACCCGGGATACGACTGAGGTAACTTTGCAGCGTGCCGGCATGCCCCGTCGCGCCATAGATATGATCGCGCACGTAGCGTTCGCCCCAAAGAGAGAGTTGTGGGCCCAAGAAGCGGGCGGCCAACGAAGCACCCGCAAACAGAATGCCCCCCAAAGCCGTGAAGACGATCCAGAGGCGCACCCATTGCCTGCGGACTTCCGCGCCACCACACACCAAGACATCCAACCCGCATCCGGCCGCAAACCCGAGTCCCGTCGCCGCAAAGAACAAAAATTTGACGGGCACTCTAAAGAAATGCACTCCCGTCCATTTCAAGAAGAGCACATACAGCGGGTTATGCCGGCCAAGTGCCAAAAAAACAAAAAGAGCTGTCAGGAGCATGAAGATCCCGGCCTTCCGGCGCAGCTCGCTCCGGCAGAGCACCTCAAAAACGGCCAGGGCAAGCGGTAGAAGCCCCACATACCACACCCCGCCCAAAAAAACGTCAAATCCGGGCCAAAGAAGCGTGGCGACGTTGAGCGGATTCATCGACTTCTGAAGCGCGAAGCTCAGATCCGCGCCCGAACGGACGGAACGCAGCACCAACTCGGCAGTCGGCAGCAATTGCACCATGGACAGGGCGAGTCCCAAAAGCGCCGCGGCCGACAACCCCGCAAGGATCCGCGCGCTGCCCGGACGCCGCACTTCCAAAGCACGGCTTCTTAAAACACCGTATCCGAGAACAAAAAACACTGAAGAGGCGGCCATCTGCGGCTGACCCCCGAGCCATGCAAACGCGAAGAGAAACGACACGCGTGCCACCGCGCGAGTCCCGGGCGCGTCCAAGAAGCGTTCGGTCTGATCCAGCGTTAACGGCAGCCATGCCAGCGTCCACAGAGCCGCGCCCCCCTGCGAGAGTCCCGCATAAGGACTCCCAAACAAAAATACAAGCGCCGGGATGCATGCCGCCATAGAACTTAAGCCGATGCGTCTGGCAAACCGGTAGGCGCCATACCCGCCCACACCGAACAACAGCACGAACGACGCCGGATACGCCCACCCAAACGGCAGGCATCCGTAGAGCACCCACTTCACCGGATGAGCACCACCTACCTGACTCTCGGCAAAAAGCGGAAACCCGCATCCGATCTTTTGGGTCCATAG
>JADGBA010000108.1 GCA_015231685.1 Candidatus Omnitrophota bacterium
CAGGAGTTTCCGCTCGGGTAAAAACAAGGAGAAGTCAATGGTCAGGAAACCGAATGCGAAGTTCATGGCGCCCATGAAGATTTCTGAAGATCTTCAGCCGGTCGTCGGGAAGGGGCCGATGCCCCGCAGTGAAGTGGTGAAGAAGCTCTGGGCGTACATCAAGAAGAACAAGCTCCAGGACCCCAAGAAGAGACGCAACATCAACGCGGACGACAAGCTCAAGGTTGTGTTTAACGGCAAGAAGACCGTTGATATGTTCGAAATGACCAAGCTTGTAAGCAAGCATCTTTCCAAATAGAACCAAGTAAGAACAAACAAAAACCCCGCTGGCAGATCAACCTTCCGGCGGGGTTTTTGTGTCCGATGTGATAAAATGACGCATTATCGGAGATAAAAAATCCATGAGAAAACTTTCTTTGACCTTAACGGGTGTCATGCTGGCCGGAGCGGTGATTTGTTCGGGGCCCGTGTTCGGAGCCGCTTTGGCGGAATCGGCCGGCAGTGTGGTGACTCAACCTTCGGACGGACCCAGAGAATCCATCAGGCTTTTTGTGACCCGCGCGGGTGAACGGATGTACCTGAACGGACACGACTGGCTCAGGCTGGATTTGGACCGGAAGATCGAATGGGTGGAAGCTGCCCGCCTTGGCGCAATCAAAATGGGAGCCGTTTTGAGTCTCCCCGCCGAGGTCTACATCGGCGAGCTGGACCGGATGTTCACCGAAGCGCCTCAGCTTCGCCATATCGAAGTCGGGCAGGCCATCGAAGGCATAGCCATCTCGATGAAGGATTGGGATACCGGAGAATCGGTCCAGGACCCGGCCGAGAGTTCATGAAGCGCTCCCGCAACCTGGCGGAGCGCAGCGCGGCGTCCCTCACGCTGAACGGCCGCCGGTTCCAGATTTTTTCCATTAAAAAGCTCGGCAAGTTGTTGGACTGCGATACATCACGTCTTCCGTATTCTGTCCGAATCCTCCTTGAATCCGCTCTGCGCAATCATGACGGGCTGAAAATCACCGAAGGCGATGTGCGGAATCTGGCGGAATGGTCTCCCCGATCCGCCCAAAAAGGGCTTCTGGTGTCGTTCAAGCCGGCCCGCGTTCTTCTGCAGGACTTCACCGGCGTTCCTGCGCTGGTGGATCTGGCGGCCATGCGCGACGCGGCCGGACGTGCGGGAATTGATCCGGCGCGGGTCAATCCGCAGGTGCCGTGTGAGCTTGTGGTGGATCATTCGGTGCAGGTGGATCGCGCGGGCAATGCACGCGCCGCCAAAGAAAACCTCCGGATTGAATATGAGCGCAACCGTGAGCGTTATGAGTTTTTGAAGTGGGGAGAGAACGCGTTCCAAAACTTCCGGATTGTCCCGCCCGCGACCGGTATTATTCACCAGGTGAATCTTGAATATCTCGCCCGGGGCGTTTTTGTCCAAAAGACCTCTTCGGGAACTTGTGTTTATCCGGACAGCCTTATCGGAACCGACAGCCATACAACGATGGCCGGAGGGATCGCTCTGGTGGGGTGGGGCGTCGGTGGCATTGAGGCGGAAGCGGTGATGCTGGGGGAGCCGCTCGGGATGCTTCTGCCGGAAGTGGTCGGATTTAGGCTCAAGGGTGAGCTGCCCAAAGGGGTGACGGCGACGGATCTTGTCTTGACCGTCACACAGATGCTTCGTAAATCCGGCGTCGTCGGAAAGTTTGTGGAATTTTTTGGACCGGCCTACGCATCGTTGGACGCGGCAGACCGCTCAACCATTGCCAACATGGCTCCGGAATACGGGGCAACGATCGGTTATTTTCCGCCGGATGAGCGGACGCTGGAATATTACAGGCTCACCGGGCGGCCTTCCCGGCTCACCGATTTGTACCGCGCCTACATGAAGGCCCAGGGATTGTGGTATTCAAAGAAAAACCCCACGCCGGAGTATTCCGCAGTGGTCGAACTGGATCTCGCATCCGTGGAGCCCTCGCTGGCCGGACCGCGAAGACCGCAGGACCGGGTCCGGCTCGGGGGACTTGGCCATTCCTACAGAGCTGCCGCCGGTGAGCTTCAAGGACACGCCAATGCCGATGCTGGTGGTGTGACGCACGGATCGGTCGTGATCGCCGCCATCACGAGCTGCACCAATACCTCGAACCCCAGCGTGATGATGGCTGCGGGACTTTTGGCCAAAAACGCGGTGGCAAGGGGCCTTAAAGTGAAGTCCTTCGTGAAGACCAGCCTCGCGCCGGGCTCGCCGGTTGTCACTGACTATCTCAAGGCCGCCGGAGTTCTGGGGGCGTTGGAACGCCTGGGTTTTTTTGTGGTGGGTTACGGGTGCACCACCTGCATCGGGAACAGCGGTCCTCTGGATGAGAAAGTGGCGGCCGTCATCCGGCGTGATCAGCTCCACGTCGCACGCGTCTTGAGCGGCAACCGGAACTTCGCGGGACGCGTGCATCCGGCGGTCAAATCGAATTACCTGGCCAGCCCGCCGCTCGTGGTGGCGCTCGCCCTGGCCGGAACGGTCAATATTGATCTGGAGACCGAACCCGTTGCAACGGACCGACGCGGAAAACCTGTTTTTCTGAAAGACCTCTGGCCCTCAAACGCAGAAATCCAAAAGGCTCTGAGCCGCGCGGTCGCGACGCGGCAATTCAAAATCCGGGGTAAAGGGCTTTTTGAAGGAACCGTGGAATGGAAGCGCATCCGCGCGTCGCGGAGCGGCATTTATTCGTGGGACCCCAAAAGCACCTATATCCATGAACCGCCCTTTTTCAAGAGTCCCTCGTCCGCATCATCCCGGCCCGGTGACATTCACGGCGCGCGGGCCCTGGCGGTTCTCGGAGACTCGGTGACGACGGACCATATTTCTCCGGCGGGCGCGATTCACCCTGAGAGTCCTGCGGGCAAATTCCTTCTTTCCCGGGGCGTGCCGGCCGCGGAATTCAACAGCTACGGTTCACGCCGGGGGAATGATGAAGTCATGGTGCGGGGCACTTTCGCCAACGTGCGCCTGAAGAATCTTCTCGCCGAAGGGCGGGAGGGTCCGTGGACGCGGGTGATGCCTTCGGGGCCGGTCACGAGTATTTATGAGGCCGCGCGTGAGTATGCGGCGGCCGGGGTCCCGCTTCTGGTTCTGGCGGGACAGGAATACGGCACCGGTTCCAGCCGGGACTGGGCCGCCAAAGGGACCGCGCTTCTCGGGGTTCGGGCTGTTCTGGCGCAGAGCTACGAGCGCATTCACCGGCAGAATCTGGTCGGGATGGGGGTGTTGCCTCTGGAATTCGTAAAGGGACAGGGGGTTAAGGAACTCGGGCTCACGGGTGAGGAGCTGTATGATATTGGGGTGCATGATGCAATGTCTCCGCGTTGCCGGATGAAGGTGGCGGCAGTCGCGCCCGGAGGAAAGCGCACAGTCTTTGAAGCGGTCCTCCGGATCGATACCCCGGTCGAAATGGAATACATCAAAAGCGGCGGCCTTCTGCCGTATGTGCTTAAAAAATTGGCAGTCTGAGAGGAAATCATGATGATGAATAAACTCAACCGGCGAAGTGCCGTGATCACCGAAGGGCCTTCGCGCGCGCCCGCCCGGGCAATGATGAAGGCGATGGGGTGGACCGACGCGGACATCAAGAAGCCCCATATCGGTATTGCCAACACGTGGATTGAGACGATGCCCTGTAACGTGCATTTGAGGCGTCTTTCTGAAAAGCTCAAGGAAGGCATCCGCGCTGCCGGAGGCCAGCCCATCGAATACAACACGATTGCCGTTTCTGACGGGATCACGATGGGGACCGAGGGCATGAACGCATCGCTCATCAGCCGTGAGGTGATTGCGGATTCCATCGAGCTTGTGGCGCGAGGCCACGCGTTTGACGGTCTGGTGGCGCTCACCGGATGCGACAAGACCATCCCCGGAGCCGTCATGGCCCTCGCGCGTCTGGATATCCCTTCGCTTATGATTTATGGGGGCTCCATCGATCCGGGTGAGTTTCAATGCCGCGATGTGACCATTCAGGATGTGTTCGAAGGTGTGGGGAAGTTTGCTGCGGGGAAGATTTCGCGCAAGGATTTTAGGGCACTGGAAAACGCGGCCTGCCCCTCCGCGGGTGCCTGCGGCGGGCAATTCACCGCAAACACGATGGCCACGGCCTTCGCGGTAATGGGGATCTCACCCATGGACATGAACGCGATTCCGGCGATGGATCCCGAGAAGGATCACGCGTGTGTGGAAGCGGGGCGGCTCGTGATGAAGCTTGTGCGCCGCAATCTCACGGCACGCAAGATCATTACCCGCGCCTCGATTGAGAACGCGATCCGTTCGGTGGCTTTGACGGGGGGTTCGACCAACGCGGTCCTGCACCGGTTGGCGGTGGCGCATGAGGCCGGCGTCAAGCTGCGTCCTGAGGATTTTGAACGGCTGAGCCGGAGCGTCCCTCTTCTGGGCGATCTGAAGCCCGGCGGGCGGTTTGTG
>JADGBA010000007.1 GCA_015231685.1 Candidatus Omnitrophota bacterium
ATCGCGGCGTTGCTTGAAGGCGTGCGCTTTGTGGCCGCCGAAGGGTGCGCAAAAAGGGGTACGATGAAACCTACCGCGGGGTTCAACACACGGTGAATCTTCTAAAGAAGCTCCGTCTTGAAATCGCGGTAAACGAAGCCTACACGGAACGCACGATTGCGGCCATCTGCGAAGGGGCTCGTTCCGGCAAGATCGGTGACGGAAAGATCTTTGTCACCACACTGGATGAATGCGTGCGCATCCGCACAGGAGAACGCGGAAAGGACGCTGTCGGTTAGGCGAAAAATCTCCAAAGAAGGAACAAAACGCCGATTCCCTTACAACCGGGAATCGGCGTTTTGTTTAGGCGCTTCGTAGAGAAGCTAGATTTGGTAATCATATACGTCCAGGCGCGAGTCAGAACCATCCACCAAATCCTCAAAGGTTATCGATCCGAGATATCGACTGATGGAATGATTGATCCGGGCAAACACATGAGATAAACACGACTTACCTGAGGCCCCTTGATGCGAACCCCCGCTGTGACAAACGCCTCCGCCGAGCTGGAGGATGAGAAATTCCATACTCAAAAGGCGTGGCGCCACATACAGGCTGTATCCCGCCAACCGGCCGCCTGTTTTGCGGATGATACGCTTCTTCTCGAGAAGAGCCGTGACACGTTTGAAGTCCTTTTCCGGAATCTTCTGGCGCTCACGAATCGCCGCCCCCGCCACCGGCTCATCACTGGGCCAGCGTGAAGCAAGCTCGTAAATCACGCGGGCCGCGTTTTCGACCTCCTGGGTAATGAGCATCTGTTTCCTCCCCGGAAGCCGGCCGACGGCCCGCGCCTCCCTCAATTTCCGAGAATCGCCGCGAGATCCTTCTCGGGTGTCTCGATCGGTTTGATGTCAAAATTCTTCACAAGCACATTAAGCACATTCGGACTCACAAAAGCCGGCAACGACGGGCCGAGCCGGATCCCCTTCACTCCCAGTGACAAGAGCGTCAGAAGAATGCAAACCGCCTTCTGTTCATACCAGGATAACACCAGGGACAGAGGCAGGTCGTTGATGCCGCATTCAAAGGCCCCCGCCAGCGCGGATGCGATCTGAACCGCCGAATACGCGTCATTGCATTGGCCCACGTCGAGAAGGCGCGGAATCCCACCGATATCCCCGAAGTCGAGCTTGTTGAACCGGAACTTGCCGCACGCGAGGGTCAGAATCACACAATCCTTAGGAATCTGTTGGGCAAAATCCGTATAGTAATTACGTCCGGATTTGGCGCCGTCACACCCGCCAACCAGAAAGAAGTGACGGATTTGGCCCGCCTTCACGGCATCCACCACCTTGCCGGCAACGCTCAAGACGGCATTCCGGCCGAACCCGACCGTGATGGACTTATCCGGCTGATCGGCCTTAAAACCTTCGGACGCGATCGCCTTCCGGATCACCAGCCCGAAATCCCTCTTCCCGCATTCTCCGGGAATATGCACGACTCCGGGCCAGGCGACAAGACCTGTCGTGAAGATCCGTTCCCGGTAACTCTCCCGGGGCTCCTGAATGCAATTGGTGGTCATGAGAATGGCACCGGCAAATTGATCAAACTCCCTGGCCTGGTCCTGCCACGCTCCGCCGTAATGGCCCGCCAAATGCGGATACGCTTTGAGCTTCGGATAGCCATGGGCCGGCAGCATCTCCCCGTGCGTATAAACCGACACACCCTTGCCTTCGGTTTGTTTGAGAAGATCCTCCAGGTCCAGGAGATCATGTCCGGAAACAAGAATGGCCGGACCCTTTTTAACGCCGAGGGACACCTGAGTCGGAACGGGATGCCCGAAGCGTTCCGTGTGGGCTTCGTCAAGAATCTCCATACACCGCAAATTGATCTTTCCGAGCTCAAGAACGCGCGCCACCCAGTCGTCCACGCCCGCTCCGGAACCCGCCAGATGAGCCAGCGCCTCCGTAAAATACGCGGACACCGCATCGTCGGTCTTCCCCAGAATTCGCGCGTGGTCGGCATATGCCGCCATCCCTTTGAGTCCGTAGAGATAAATTTCTTTGAGACTCCGGATGTCCTGATCCTTGTCGGGATCATCCAGCAATCCGACGCCCTGCCCGGTACGCACCAGTGATTCCCTGGATGCTTCAGGACCATAAGGGGCCCGGCCGAAGGCCAGCGCCTCCTTCAGAAGGCCGACCAGCCTTTCCGGATCAAAGTTCACATTCGTCACTGTGGAAAAAAGGCCTTCGATCAGAAAACGGTCCGTCCCGGGATCGGCTTTTCCGGAGTTCTTTTTTTCTGCCGCGATCCCTTTAAGCACATGAACCAACAGGTCCTGAAGCACAGCCACTTCGTCGTTCTTTCCGCAAACCCCTTTGACCGTACACCCCGTCCCCTTCGCCGTCTGCTCACACTGATTACAGAACATTCCCATCACGACCTCCTTGTTGGTTGATATGTTTTCCGTCCACAGAAATCACAATCTCTTTGACTTCAAGATCCCGCCTGCCGGAAGCCGCGACGGCGGCCTTCGCGGCCCTGACCAGACCCGAACAGCACGGCACTTCCATGCGAACGCAAACGACAGAACGTATGGCATTGGCGGCCAGGATGCCGGTCAGTTTCTTCTCATACAGAGCCAGATCATCCAGCTTCGGACAACCGATAAGAAGCACGCGCTCAACGGATTCCTCACGGATGAGCTTCTGGAAACCCGGGTAAGCAAAACCCGCGCAATCGGCCGCCAAAAGAATTTCCGCACCCTCAAGATAGGGCGCTGTTACCGGAACCAGGCTCAGTTGAATCGGCCATTGCCTGAGACCGGGGCCTTCACCAAGCTGCATCGCGCGTGCACCCGGACAACCGTGTCCATGGCCATCCCCGCGGTCTTCACGGTTCGCCGGCGGGGCTGCGGTGGCCACCTCCCGAGAGCACTCCTTAATATAGCCCTCCGCTTCTTCCCGCTCCCGAGGGAGCCCGTGATGGCGCAAGTGTTCCAGATGGTTTTTGACGGCCGCGGCACCCTTGGGAATGATGTTGGCGATCACATCCCTCTCACTGTACCCATCCGCCTCGCGCGTTTCGATCGCGATCGCCCCCCGGGGACAATCGCCGATGCAGGCGCCAAGACCGTCACACAGGGGCTCGCTCACGAGAACCGCCTTGCCGTTCACGATCTTCAGAGCACCTTCCGGACAACCCTGTACGCACAAACCACACCCGTCACAGAGCTCCTCATTCACACGGATGATCTGCCGCTGGGCCATGTCTCAATTCCCCTGCAATAAAGATTGAATTGTGGTTCCTTCAAATTGTTTCACCGCATAATCCTCTATGCTCTGGATCTTGCTTCTGAGCGGGCAATGCTTCCGATCCGGACATATTCTTTTCTTGAACAGGCATTCGTTCAGCCTCAACTCCCCCTGAAAAAGCCGCACCACATCGGCAAGCTTAATGGTCCGCGGCGCCGAAGCCAGCCGAAACCCCCCGCTCCTCCCCTTGCGCGACTCCAGAAGCCCGCCCTTATTCATCATCTGAAGTATGCGTCTCAGGAAAGGCCGCGGTATCCTGAGGTCAAGGTACAACTCCGCGGCGGTCCACTGTTTGTTCCCCTTCGCCGCCATGTGACAGAGCACCCTGACCGAATAATCCGTTTCTCGGGTCAAAAGCTTCATACGTATAATGATACTATTATTATATCATTTTACAAGTGAATTGTTTTCTGAAAAAAAAACCGGACTTGCCCGCATGTCGCTGAGATTGTTTCGAGGAACTATTGGCAGAATCAGTACGAAGAGTCGTCCGGGGAGATGCGGCCCCGAAAAATCCAGTGGACCGCAATCTGATACGCGATCACAAGCGGCATACCCATCGCGGTAATCACAAGCATGATGAACTGTGTCTTGTCGGAACTCGATGAATTCCATAGGGTGAGGCTGTGCGAGGGCTCGGGAACGGAAAGGACCAGATTCGGGAACATACCCGCTCCGAAGAGAGCCAAAAGACCCAGAATCGTGAAACTCGTTGACAACAACGTCAGCCGGTCATTCCCTCGCCAGGCCCAGTGCGGAATATTGACCACCGAGAGCAGCGTCAAAAACGGAATCAAAAAAAGTGCCGGATACTCGCGCATGGCCTGCGACATATGCGGTAGAAACCTCAGTGTCCAGAATGTCAGGATCGCGTAGAGCCCCACAAAGAGTACAGACAAACGCAGCACCCATTCCCTGGCCGTCTGATCAAACGGCTTGGAGCACTTGAGCGCGGCCATCGCCGCTCCATGGAGCGTCAAAAGCACCAGGGCCGTCAACCCCGTCATGAGCGGGTACGGTCTGAGAAGACCGCGCAGCCCTCCCCGAAAGATACCGTCAGCATCCAGCGGCAGCCCCGCGACAAGATTCCCCATCGCAACACCCAGAAGAAGCGCCAACACCAGACTCGACAACCCGAACGCCAGATCCCAGAACACCTGCCACCACCGCACCTCAAAAAAATGCGCGAGTTCAATCGATGCCGCGCGGAACATCACCGCAAACAAAAAGAGCATGAACGCGGTATAAAACGAAGAAAACACATTGGCGTACGCCACCGGAAAAGCTGCAAAGAGCGCCCCGCCGCCGACCACCAGCCACACCTCATTACCATCCCACACCGGGGCAATGACCGGACGGAGCGCGTTCTTGAGACCCTTCTCTCTCACCAGAAGATGCATGACCCCGATCCCCAGGTCATAACCGTCGAGAAGGACAAAACCGGCAAACAGCACTCCGACAATCACATACCAGATGACCGCGGGGTCCATCAGACCGGCCCTTTTCGGATTTGCTTCAACATCGCCGCGATAAACGCCGCGAAGATCACAAGATACACAATGGAAAAACCGATGATGGAGAACAGGATCTGCCCGGCATCCACCGCCTCAGAAACGCCGTCACGGGTTTTCATGAGTCCATACACGATCCAGGGCTGCCGGCCCACTTCGGCGGAAATCCACCCGACCTGATTGGCGATCTGTGGTAATAAAAATGCCGGCACAAACAGCCACAAGACAACCCGCCAGCGTACCGGCCACCCCAAAAAGGCAAGAATCACACCGAGTCCCGCCAGACCAACCATCGCCATACCACAGGCGATCATCACGTGATAGCTCTGAAACACCACGTTCACCGGCGGCCACAAATCACGGGGAAAGCGGTCCAATCCCGCCACCGCTCTGGACGGATCTCCGTACAAAAGAAGCGCCAGCATCCCGGGCACCCCGGCGCCGAACCGCACGCGCTCAGCCTTCTCGTCCACCCAGCCAAAGAGACAGAGACTCGCGGATTCTTCCGAATCAAAGTGCCCTTCAAAAGCCGCGAGCTTCACCGGTTGGTGTTCCGCCACTCCCACCGCACTGGCGTGACCCGACCACAGAATACCGACGGAGGAAGCCACGGCCAGCACCAGCGCCAGATTGATCGACGCCTTCGCAAAGTCTTCATGACGACGTCTAAGGAGATAAAGCGCGCTTACACTCGCGACAAACCACGCCCCGGCCTGCCACGCCCCCATCATGACGTGGCTGTAACGCTGAAGCGTCGAGGGGTTAAAAACCATCGCCCAAAAATCGGTGATCTCCGCCCGAATGTGGGGAGCTGCCCCGACAAGATGGTATCCCGCGGGCGTTTGCATCCAGGAATTGGCCACGACGATCCAAAACGCGCTCAGCGTCGCCCCGGCCGCGACCATCACCGTCGCCACAAAATGCGTGCGTGGACCGGTCCGGTTCCACCCAAAAAGGAGCACGCCCAAAAAAGTGGATTCCAGGAAAAACGCCATGATCCCCTCCGCAGCCAGAGGGCTCCCAAAAACATCACCGACAAAACGTGAATACGCCGCCCAGTTCGTTCCGAACTCGAACTCCATAATCACACCGGAGGCCACGCCGATAGCAAAAATTATTCCAAAAATTTTGACCCAGAACCGGGTCATGCGCTCATACAAGGGGTTTCGGGTCCAAAGCGCCATGCCCTCCATCATAACCAGGAGGAGCCCGAGGCCGATAGAAAGCGGCGGAAAGATATAATGAAATCCGATCGTCAGCGCAAACTGTAATCGGGCAAGCAGCACAGTGTCCATACGGCCTTCATTATATAAAAAAGGAGGGGTATACTGCTTAAATATAGTTTGCGCAGATTTGCGGACCGCCCGAGGGACAGCCTCCTTGATCTGCGGGCGCCCCCGCCTTCCGGTTTGGGAACCGGATTCCCGCCGGCGTTGTTGAATAATCAAAAGCGAGAGGAGAAAACATCATGCCCAACATCGAACCGGTTGATCCGGCCAAAGCCGAAGGCAAAACAAAGGAACTCTTGGATAAGGTAAGCCAAAAATTCGGACGAATACCCAATATTTTCAAAGTAATGGGACATTCACCGGCAGTGCTCGAATCCTATCTGGCGCAGTCATCCGCTCTGGAGTCAACCACGATTAATCCCAAACTAAAGGAACGTATCGCGCTTGCCGTTGCTCAGACCAACCAATGCGACTATTGCCTCGCGGCGCACAGCGCTATCGGACAATCGCTGGGACTTGCGGCGGAAGAAATGCTCAAGAACCGCCGATACACCTCCGATTGCAAAAAATCCGAGGCCGCCCTCGCCTTTGTTCGGATTCTACTCGACACCAAAGGCTCCGTACCCTCAAAGGATATCGCGGCCCTCAAAAGCGCGGGATTCGACAGTACTCAAATCATGGAAATCGTCGGAGTTGTGGCCCAGAACCTGCTCACCAACTTCGTGAATCATGCGGCGGATACGGCTGTGGACTTTCCTGCCGCACCCAAGATCTAAAAAATCAATTCTTCAGCGATCGGAAGTAGATTTCTTCGAGGCGAGTGCGGGCCTTCTTGAGTTCTTCCTCAAGGTCCCGCACTTCGCACAGCCGTGCGTCTCCTTCCGCGCTCAGCACATAGGACACCATCCGCTTCTTCCAACCCGCCCTGTCTTTGAGAATCCTGGCGCGGCTGTGTGAAGGGGACGTCAAGAAAACCTCTCCAGCATCGTAAGGCGTGACGTGCGACGCTTGGGTGGTGATTTTTTCATCATAATCACACTCCCCCCCCGCATGCGAATGGCAGATCCGCGCCATAATGCCCGGGCGACCTTCGCGCGGGCCGAACGCGTGATCCTTGTGAAGGTGGGCCGCGACACATTCATCCTAAGCGCCGCCTCTTCCTGATAGAGACCCTCAACATCGGCCAACTTCAGCGCTTCGAATTCATCGAGTGTCATCGTCACCACATTAAGGCGGGTTCGGGGGACACCAGCGGGAACAAACGTCTCACATCGTGGGGCGGATTCGATATGTCTGGGGGTTCGAGGTCTTCCCATACCTGCAACAGTATATCAAGTTATGAACATATGTTCAATACTCAAAAACAAAAAAACCCGCCGGCATTCAAGCCGGCGGGTTTTTTACACTCGCCTTCTACTTCTGATCCGTCAATCCTCCAAAAAGCGACTTGAGCTCCTCCGCCGCTTCCTCCGCCTTCTTCCCCACTTCGGAGACGGCCTGCGCCATCTTGGGATCGTTTTGAAGACTCCCCAGACGCTTCTGAGCATCGGCCAGAACCGAACCCGCCTGGTTGGTCAAATCTGACGTGATACCGGCCATATCGCCAAAACGGTCCAGCCCCAGCTGGCCGAGATCCACCCCGCCCATATCAAACTGCGACATGATGTCGCCAAGCCCCAGATCGGTCAAAGAAGAAATGGTCGTATTCATGACCGCTCTGCCGATAAGCAACGCGACAATGGCATTGGGATTCGTGATGTTGTAATGGGTCTCATTGATTCCCACCTTGAACTCCTTCGTGACCGGAGCTCCCGGCTTGGAATAATCCTTGTAGACCACTTTGTCGATCCTGAGATCGAGCTCGTCAATCTGAATCTCAGGTGCCTTGGCGGGCTGCCCTTCTTTAGCGCCGGCCGGCTCGGCCGGGGTCGGCTCCTTGGACTCCGGACGGGCAGCGGCCCCTTCGGGTTTCAGATAGCTCAGGTTCAGCTTGCCGTCACGGTTCTTGATGATGGCCAGCTCTTTGAGATAAAGTTTCACCTTCTCCAGATGGACCTTGTGGGCCAACAAATCGCTCAGGTCAAAATCGATAAGCACCTCGGGCAAATCGACCATCACCGGGTCCTGAAATGTCCCGGGATTGTACAACTTGAGATTCTCCACACCCACGCGCGTACCGACCAGTCCCACATCCAGCTTTCCGATATCCAGTTTCAGACCCGTGATCGTCTTGACTGCCTTTTCAACCACAACCTTAGCGATCGAGTTCTTCCCGAGTCCGACGATCAGCACCAGCGCCACTAACACAACCAGCGCTCCTGTTATGAGCTTTTTCATAATCAACCCCCTTCTTTTGAACCCGCATCTCCGCCGCAGAAACTCCCTCTAAGCGGCGTCCTTCACCATGTGCACATCCCGCTGCGGGAAAGGAATCGTAACCCCTCCCTCGCGAAACGCTTTAAGAATCCTGTCGTGGAGCCCATAGAGTGTCGGATAATACTCGGCCACCCTGGCCCAGACCCGTATCCCGATATCAATCGAGGATTCCCCAAAATTATGAATACCGACCTGTGCGGGGATGTCGGAAGCCAGTCCGGGGAGGCCCTCCAACGCATTGTGAATCAACCGGATGGCCTTCCCCGGGTCATCGGTGTAGCTGATCCCCACCGACGTGTCGATAATGCGATTGTTCCCGGAATTATGCAAAATTTCTCCGACGATGTGCTTGTTCGGAATCGTGATCTTGACCCCGTCGGCCGTCAAAAGCAATGTCGAAGCCAGCTTCACATCTTCCACAATACCGCTAACGCCCTGCACGGTGATGGTGTCGCCGACCACAAAGGGCCGGGAAAGAATAATGGACAACCCCGCGCCGTAATTGGAAAGGGGGCCCTGAATCGCGAAGCTGGCCCCGAAGGCCATCGCGCTCAAGGCCGCCACAAACGGCGTGATGGTGATCCCGAACTTCCCCAGCGCAATGATCACCGCAAACACCAGGATGATCATCCGTGCCATGCCGGACAAAAATTTGGAAAGCGTGATATCAAACTTCTTGCTTTCAAAGAACCTGAACAGGACTCTCGACACCTGCGCGGCGACAAAAAAACCGATCGCCAAAACCGCAAAAGCCCCGACAATATTAAAGCTGTACTCGACCAAAAACTCCGACGCCTTGTTGATGACCATCTGCAAGGTCTCAAAATCTGTCTGCATTTACCCCATCACCTCCGCGCGATAGCGCTCCCTTTCATGCCTGCCAAAAGGAAGCGGCCAGGCGGCTTCTGATCCGCTCGTTCCCGGATCATAGACCGCCTGGCCTCCTGATTGATTCTTCCCTTCCCGTTAGACGATCTTGATGATCGATACGGGCTTCTGATTCACACGGGCCGTGAAGCCGGCGGAACTCTGACTGCACGGAGTTCCGGAACCATCGTCCACCGTCAGGACCACTTTGTAGGATCCCGCCTTCGTGTAGGTATGGCTCACTTTGGCCCCTTCACCGGTTTGTCCGTCACCGAAATCCCACCGGTAGGTCAGCTTGTCGCCGTCAGCATCCGTGGACCCCGAACCGTCAAACTGCGAGACCTGATCGATACAGCAGACCAGATTCTGCCCGGCACTGGCCATCGGAGGCGTGTTCACCTTGACATACACGGTGTCCTGCGCCAGCGAACAGGCTGAACCCTTGCCGTCATCAGCCGTAACCTTGACGGTGTAGAAACCGCCCTGGGTGTATTTATGGCTAATGGCCGCACCGCCGGTTGTCACTGTGCCGTCCCCGAAATCCCAGGTCAGTTTCACAGCGTCACCGTCGCGGTCGGAGGCGTCGGCGTTGAAGCTCACCGTCTGCCCGACACAGGTGTTCCCCACGTCTTTCAGATCCACACTTGGTGCCGCATTGACACGGACCTCAACAGCATCACTGGCCGTCGAACAAGTGGTCCCTTTGCCGTCATCAACGGTCACGACCGCACGATACAAGCCGCCCTTCTCATAGGAATGGCGCACAACCTTGCCTGTCGCGGTATTCCCGTCGCCGAGATCCCAGCTGTATTTGGCCATCGCGTCAGCGGATGATCCGGACGCGTCCAGTACCACTTCCTGACCCAGACAAACCGCTTTGTCGGGACCGGCATTGGCCATCGGCGCGCGGTTGAGATCAATATTGACCGTATCCACGGCAACCGAACAGGACGACCCCGAATTATCACTCACGGTAAGTGTCGCCTTGTAGACCCCCGGGCGCTCATACGTGTGGGTGGGGCTCACGCCGTCACCCTTGGCGCCATCGCCGAAGTCCCAGCTGTAGGTCAGGTTATCGCGATCCGCATCGGCGGAACCCGCTCCGTCCAGACGGACCGTGAAGGAATCCGCCCCTGCCGGCTGGCAAAGCATGATGTCCTTGCCCGCGTTGGCCACGGGAGGCGTGTTGACCTTGACAATACGCTCCACACTGTCCATGTTGCAGGCCGTGTTGGAATTATCATCGACCGTAAGGCGGATCTTGTAAGTTCCGCCCTTTTCATAGGTTTTCGAAACCGTCCGTCCCGTCGCAGCTGACCCGTCACCCAGTGACCAGGCGTAGGAAAGCTTCTCAGGTGTATTGTCCTTGGATCCGGAGGCATCGAGCGCAACCGTCTGTCCGACACACACCTGCTCCGGCACGTAAAAAATCGCAGTGGGAGGCGTGTTGACGTTGACCGACTGCGTGCTCACCGCGGTATCGCAGATCAGTCCGGAATCATCCGTAACCGTCAGCGTCACCATGTAATCACCGGCCTTGGCGTAGGTATGCCCCACCACAGGCTCAGTGCTCGAGGTGCCGTCACCAAAATCCCACCGGTAGGTCAGATTCTGATTGTCCGGATCATACGAACTCCTGGCATCAAACTTGAAGGTATTGCACTTGCCCTGCGGTACCGACGGAGCCGGCATCGGCTTCGGCGCACTCACCACGGCCGGAGCGCCCCGGCGGAAGTATACCGGAACGGGGTTGCCGTTCTGGTCCGTGATCTTCAGGCCGGCATTGGCCTGACGCTGGGTCTTCTTCGTGACAACATAAAGAAGGCGACCACCCTCACGGACACTGATGGGAATCTCGGTTCTTGCCCACTGGCCGCTCAGGGAATCGGCGATATCATGACGGAACCGGCTGGCTCCCTCAAGGAGAGAGCTTTTGCCACCCGTCTCGTCAAGATCGTAATTCTCCACGATGAGTTTGGTGGTGCCTGCGGGCACCTCCGGGTAGAAGAACATCCGTTCTCCCTCTCGCGGCAACAGGCGGAAGGTCATGCTATTCACAAAGCTCTCCGCCGAGTCCGGAGTGATTTCCACTTTGAAGAGGTTCTGATCGTCACCGGCCGTTCCTTTGGCCACCAGACGGAAACGATAAAAATCCCCCACCTTCTCACCCTGGTCTTTGCTGTATGGGCCGAAGGTGTAATACTGCCCGTCGTATTCTGTCGTGAAGGACTTGGAGTCGAGCTTGGTTTTACCGAAAACCGTAAACTCCGTGGTGGTGTTCCAGGGGTTGGTTTCCACATCCGTACGCCAGTCGGTGGTGCCGCTGGTGTCCGGGTCAAACACGCGAAGCGTGACATTGTGTGATGTCGATGCCGGAACATCAACGAAGAGTTCCTGGAGGCTGTCCTCCTTACCCATTAAGGGATCTCCCTCCGGCCCGAACACATAAAGGTGATGGGCCTGGGAATTCTGTCGGGGAACTTCATAGGCCGACGCCGAGCCGACCACGGCTGCGAACGCCACCAGAAGCACCATCCCGATCTTCAAAGATTTAGTACACATAACAACCTCCTTTTTTGCCAGCCCGAATTAGCCGGCACTGTTTCTACGCGTTTTTCTTTCCGATCAAAAAATACAAAACCATGCCAATCACCGGCAGCACCAGAATCAAAATGATCCAAAGAACCTTGGAGCCCGTGGACATCTTACCCTGAACCACATTCACGATCGCGATAATATCCAGAACCAGAATAACCAGACTCAGCAGACCCGCCATGCGAACCTCCTATATCACTTGAACGAACAGCCGCATCCCAAAGAGCATCATCCCGACGGATGATACGTATTGCATCGTACTATTGAAGTTTAAAGCGAATGTTAAGAGGGAATTATTCTTACGTAAGAGGCAAAAACCAGCAGGCGTTGCCGGGCAAAAAACCGAACAACTTATTCTTTTTTTTAGACACATAGGCATGACCTCCACCATCTCAAAAACAAGGGAAACGGAAGGTCATCCTATACCAAAGCAAAAATGAAGGCAAGCGTAAAACGAACGTGATACACCGGCCTTCGAGGCGGCTCTATTCGACAGGAATAAGCAATCTTTGACCTTTTACAAGGTCGTTTGGATCGGGAATTCTCTGACGGTTAAGATCAAAAAGGTACTTCCAGCGGTGACCGCTGCCCATTTCGTCCCGGGAGATCTTCCAGAGGGTATCACCCTTCCTCACAACGTATTCCTTGGTGGAAACATGAAGTCCCGATTCCACATTACGCTGCTCGGAGGCGATATACAAACCGTCGCCTACCGCTTCAGCTTTGAGTTCAGGCTTGGGGGCTGCGGCCAATTTGGCCCGCTCAAGTTCCGCGACCACAAAGTGCGCATACCGGTCTCTTTGCATCCCCACAAGGTCATTCGGCGGCGCGACCGCCTCCTCAAACCCCCTCGTGACAACCTTGATGCGGGAAGCATCAAGGCCCTGCGATGCCATGAATGAACGGATTGCTTCAGCTCTTCTGAGGCCCAGCTTCTCATTGTATTCGCGGGACCCGCGCACATCGGTGTGGCCGGACACAGCCACCGCCAAATCATCCCGGTCCTTCAAAACCGCTGCGGACTCGACAAGAATGGGTTTGGCATCCGGCCGGATTTCTGCGCTGTCGTAATCAAAGTATATTTTGAAATTCTTTACAATATTCTTCACGAGATAAAAGGCTTTATCATCCGCCTGAACCATCGGCGCGGGACGGGACGGGGCCATGACCGGCGGAGCAATCACCACGGGCTCTTCCTCCACAACCTCTGCCGCGCCTGAAACACTCCGGTCGTAGGTCTGTACCGCCTGCCTCAATTCCTCGGCGGCCCCGGGCCACTCGGTGACTTTGCCTCGAAGCACATCCCATCCTGTGACACGTCGTCCGTAATAGAGTTCATTGTGATCATCGTCGAAGGAAAGCACCATCCCATCGGTGGCGAGGGAAGCAAAAAACCCGTGCGCCCGCGAGTATGCGAAAAAGGATGACCTCATCAGCCAATCCGCATCGAACTCAAGGTGTCTCCCCCACGGGCCCGCGGTGGCGCTCATACTGCCGCCCCAGGCAAAACGGCTGTTCATCACATTTTCCAAAGTCTGGTCGCCCTTACCGACGAGAATCAAATCCGCCCACTGCACCCCCATCTGAAAACCGACACTCATACCTCCCAGGCGCACAAAAGCCGGAGGGCTCCATTCGCCGGTCTTGGGATCCTTGATCATTGCCGCGCCCATGCCGTATCGACCCGCAAACACATACCCGCCCGTCACATAATTCGGAAAAATCAAAAGAACCTTGGCGTTACGAATGTGGTTTTGAGGAATTCCGTTCGCCGGAATAACCGTAAAATCCTCAAAAACCTCCTTCGCCAGAAGAAGACGCGAATCAAATTGCCCATTAGAAGGAAGGTCGTTGCGATAGGCCTCGGTTCCGGCGGCCGCCGGAGTCGCTGAACCCCACCCCATAATGAGCAGGGATAATCCAACCAACAAAAGATTGCGTTGGCGTGCCAGACGAGATGCGAAGAGTATCATGATTGCAAATCCCCCATTACGTTAGTGAACCTCAGGTCCACTGACATTATGCTACCGCATCGTAAAGGGGATGGAAAGAGAATATTATAATTATGTTAAGGAAAGAGGAACGCAGATAAACAGAGGCAAACTACGAATCAGAGCAGGCATCGTCATCACAATGCTCCGAAAGGACCGCTTCGGGTGCCTCTACCCTCCCAACCACCGGCACACGAAGACTCCCGATATCGGACCGGTCTGTTTGAATCACCAGCGTATCCGAAAAAAAGCCCAAAGGCAGCGGATGAAGGCCGCGGCTGACAATGACCCTGTACAACATCCCGGGCTCCACTTCAAGCACTTCAGCATTCAGAAACCCTTCTTCAAGGAGAGCCCCGGTGATGTGCACCGGTTCCGGATGAAGCCGACGGACAAGCACATGCCATTCCTGCCGGATCTCGGGAGACAGTGCCCCCAACTCCAGCCGTTCAGGCAACACCTCCACCTCTCCCTCCACCGTTCCCCGCACCGGTATCCGGTAGAGCGGGTCCTGATCTTCATTAGTGACAATAATAATCCATTGGCGAATCTGCCCCATAGGTGCGTCACTCCCCAGCGTCACAAGAAGTGAACCTCCGGAAGACCCCGCGGGACCTACCCGGATGTAAGGGGCGGTGGCCCTGTAGTCGGTCATTTTGAGATCCGCCGTGCGGCTGAGAACCTTGAGCGTCTTTTGGACTTCCTGCCCCCGGGGCACCTTCCCAAAATCCACTTCCTCCGGCTCCAGCGTAATCCCCGTATTCACCATCCCGGTCAGAATCAGCCGTACTTCCGGATGAACCGGATCATTGCTGTACAGTACGATGGACTGGGTCTCACGACCCATTTTTCCGGCGGTGGCCAGAACCACTTCAACCGCCTCCTCCGCGCCCGGAGCCACCCGAATCGGAGGCGTCGTCGCTGAAGTGCAGCCGCAAGAAGCGCTGATGCGGTGAATCACCAGATCCTCTGTCCCTGCGTTCCGGACCACATAACGGTGTTCCACGTTGTCCCCCCGGTCCACCGTCCCAAAATCAAAATCCGCTTCGGGCACCACAATCACCGGAGCCGGCACCTCGGAGGCCAAAACCCCGGCGCCGACAGAAGCCCAGACGAACATAAGTAAGACGAACGCCGCCCTCTTCAACGGTCATACTCCATTTTGAAATCATCCGCAGCCGCAGAACTCACCGGCAGACTGAGAGAAAAGACCGTGCCTTTGCCGTAGGTAGACTCCACGCGCACCTGTCCGCCATGCGCACGGATGATCTGTCGGTCAATCGCCAGACCCAATCCGATTCCGCCGGTCTTCCGGGCAGTGCCTGGCGGCACAATCTGTTCATAACTCTGAAAAAGCTTCGGCAAATCCTCTTCGCGGATCCCGAGACCCGTATCCGAAACCTCAAACCTCACAAACCTCCCGTCCCGAAAAACACGCGAACGAATTTCGCCTTTTTCGGTGAATTTGACCGCGTTGGACATCCAGTTGTGAATCACGCGTGCGATCTGAACGCGGTCCGACCGCACCGGAGGAAGATCCGAATCGTTCTCAAACACAAATTGAAGTTTTTTGCGCCGCACTTCCGGCATGATCCTCGCCGCCTCCTCGGAGGCAATGCGGTCAATGTAGTTCGGGGCCCACTCGAATTCACCGCGGCCCGATTCGAATTTCTGAAAATCCAGGACCGACTGGATCAAATGCGCCAGTCGCCGGGCGTTGGACCGAGCGGTTTCCAGAACCCGGCGATTCTGGCTTTCATCCTGGCCCGGATCATCCAGCACGGTTCCGAGACATTCCTCGATCACCGTCAGAGGCGTTCTCAGCTCGTGCGATACCGCGGCGGTGAATTGCTTCTTGAGTTCCAATGCTTTTCGGATCCTCTGTTCGTCCTGCTTTCTTTGAGCCGCGTATGCCAGCACCCGCGGAAGAATCGAAACCTCGGCTTCGGTCTTCACCAAATAATCCTGAGCCCCTTCCCTTACCGCGCGCAGCCCGGTAAGTTCATCGTCAAATTCCGTCAACACCACCACCGGGAACGGACGCTCCCGCGGACAAAGCTCTCTCAAGGTATCCAGCCCCCGGGAATCGGGGAGGCCCAGGTCACACACTACTCCGTCAAAACCGCCTTCACGAATACGGTCCAGAGCGGCCCCGAGCGTACGCGCCTGTTCAGTGCGATAGAGGGGCCTGAGTGACGCGGACAATGTGCGGCTGATCAGGCCCCCAAAACGCAGGTCATCCTCGATCACAAGCACATTGAACAACGACTGTGACACCGTAAACCCTTCCTCTCTCAAGTCAATACCCCCTCAGCAATGCACCAAGTATGGCATACCGCCGACAATCACGAATTAAGGCTGTGTTAAGTTTATTTAAAACGAAAAACGGCAGGGCAACAATTCTTCAATCCAATTCCTTGAACCGGTATCCGGAACCGCGAACCGTCTCAATGTAATCAGCGGCCTTCCCGAGCTTTTTGCGGATACCGTTGATGTGAACATCCACCGCCCGGTCCACCACGGTGACATGATCCCCCCAGGCACCGCTCAAAAGCGCATCCCGGCTGTACACCCGGCCCGGATGCTTCATAAAAAATCCCAGAATCCTGAATTCCAGCGTCGTCAGCACCGCTTCCTGACCGCCCACAAACACCTTCTGCCGGTCTTCATCAAGCACCAGCTTGCCGGCCTTGAGAACCCTCGTCGGATCCGCCGCAGGCACGGCCGGCTGGGACGCGCTCGTCAGCTTCCGTATCCGCGCGAACAACACCCCAAAATCAAAAGGCTTCGTGATGTAATCGTCCGCTCCGAGCTCCAGTCCGGCCACTTCGTCAGTGGACGAACTCTTTGCCGTGAGCATGATCACGGGAATATGCCGGCTCGACGGATCGGATTTGAGGGCTTTGCACACCTCCAGCCCATCCATGTCCGGAAGCATCAAATCAAGAAGCACGAGTCCCGGCAAATGCCGGCGGGCCTTCCGGATCGCCTCGGCTCCTCTGGCGGCGGTGACAACCTCAAATCCCTGACGCTCCAGCCGGATCTTCAGAATCTCGGCCACATCCGCTTCATCGTCCACGACAAGAATCAGGGGTTTTGTCATGCCGTTATGATATCACAAGCCCGCCGGCCCCCAAATCCCGCCGGGACCCCGCGGGATGCTCGAGCGGCAGCCTGAACACAAAGGTGGACCCCCGACCCGCCTCCGATTCGACACGGATCGTACCCCCGTGCTCTTCGATGATCCGCTTGACAATGGCCAGACCCGCGCCGGTCCCCTCATATTCGTCCTGGGTATGCAGACGGATAAACATATCGAAGATCTTCGCAAAACTCCTTTCAGGAATACCGATGCCGTTGTCCCGCACAAAAAATTCCGCCGTGTCGTTCCGGACGGCGCCGCCAATGCGTATTTCGCCGCCTCCGGCGCCGGTACCGGAAGAAAACTTCGCGGCATTGGACACAAGGTTGTAAAACACCTGCCGAATCTTGATCCGATCGCATTCAATCACAGGCAAATCCGGGTCAACCTCGATTTTGGCGCGTGCGCCATCCGGAGTGTCCTTCAGCTCCTCGATCACGGAGGCAACCACATCCTGCGTCCGCACCTTCTCATAGGGATTTCGAATGCGCGTGATACGCGACAATGTCAAAAGATCCCGGATCAGATTTTCCATCCGGCGCGCCTGCCGCCGCAGCCGCTCCACAAGCTCCGCGCTCGCCGGGTCAAGACGCGTCTCGGCGGTCTGTGCCAGACGGTCCGCGGTAACGGCAATATCTCTCAAAGGGGACCTGAGATCGTGACTGGCGGTGTACACAAAACCGTCAAGCTCGCGATTGGCGGCCTCGAGTTCCTGTGTTTTGGTCTGAAGAGAAAGCTGGGCGCTCTGACGTCGCCGTGCTTCACGTTCGAGCCCCGCCATAGCCTCAGACAGTTCGCGCGTACGCTCGGCCACCTTCTCCTCGATCAGCCTCGTGCGCTCGACGTTGCGCGAGAGAACATTCAGAATGCTGAGAGCGAAGATATAGACCGCCAGTCCCGCCGCCCGCGCAAGCCACACCAGACTTCCGGTGTACAAGTTCGAGGAAGCGACGGCGGAAATCTCCCAACTTCGCCCCGCCACATTGATGAGAACCTCGTGTCCGAAGTCCTCTTTTTTGCCATGCGCCGCGACCCTCACGTCGGGTTCGGTGGAACACACAAAGAGCGGGCTTGCCGAATCGGTCACGTCCTGCATCACAAAACCGATGGGTTCCGCCGCAAGGCGGTTCAGGGCCACTTCCAGAATCTGATGGATATCAAAAACGCCGATAAGAAATCCTTCAAGCTTGTGCGCGCTTCCCAGCACACCGGCGTCCCGCTTTTCGGAGGCATACACCGGAAACACCGACAAAACCCCCGTCCGCTCCCCCTGACCGCGGACCAGCTCCACCGGAGGTGTCACCACCGGCGAACCTTTTTGACCGGCAATTTCAAAAATTTCAGCAAAACCCGGTTCAGATCCAAGGTCGTACCCCAAAAGCTTCCGGTTGGGTTCATTCGGCTCAACGTAATATACCGGGTAATACCATTCACGGTCACCCGCCGGCCGCATTTCTCCGTCGGGACCGATTTCCCGGATATTCAACCGCTCGACAATATCCCCGGCAACAAAGCCGGTCAGGGGGTTCATCTTGCCGGATTCGTTTCGGGGGACTTTGAGGGCCCACTGGAGGGAATGGATACTTTCCACATCTTGCATGAGTATCTCGGCGAACCGGCGAAACTGTTCCCGGTCCACGTAACCCAGAGAGCGAAAAAACTCATCGACGATTTCCACCGCCCAGAGATCGGATTTGAGCTCCCGTTCAAAAACGGAGATCCGGTCATCCGCGGCACGGACAAATTTTTTGTATCCGTTCTGGATCGCGGCATTTTCGAGAGATACCGAAACCGCGAAGGAAAGCCCCATCCCGGCGCCAAAGAGAAGAGCGGCCGGCACCCAGAGGCGCCTGCCGGATACCCACAAAAACAAAACCGCGGCAGCCATCGTCAAGACGATCGCTCCCGCCGGCAGCCAGAGGGCTGCGCCCCGTGGAGTTCCCCACCCGGCCGCGACCGAAAAACCCCCGATCGCGGCCAGAATGAAGAAAAGCTTTCTGTTTCTCAATTATTCGTAACGGATGTCATCCAGGTAGAACGTCAGACCGTTCGGGTTATCATCCACATTGGCCGCAAAAACAAATCCGCCGATGATTGAGGACAGGTCCCGCCCGCTCAGATCCACCTCGTACTGCGTCCATTCCGTCTTCAGCACCAGCGGCCCGATGGCCGCTGCGGTCGTGTCCGGAAACTTGCCCGAAATCCCGCCCATGCCGAATTTAGCGATGTGTTCATCCCCGTTTTCGCCGCGGGCCCAAAAGACGAGCTTCGTGGCGCCGGTAAGATCAAAACCGCCAGGACGATTTCCCCAGTTGTTTGCCGGCTCCTGCCAATAAATACCCGCCCAGCGGGCGCCCTGGCTGCCTTCACCGGTATAACTGACCTTGATGCTGGTCGTGCCGGTGTGAGGACGATCCGGAAAGGCCTGATCCACCTTCAAATCACCGTAATCCCCCATCCATCCAGAGGGCGCATAATGATTATCCGGAGAACTGGCATCAGAATACAACCGGAACACCTTAAAATCCGGAGCATCCGGCGACAAATTCATATCATCCAAAGCCCGCGCATTCACTGCCGCGAATCCCACAAACGCCAGCCCCACAGCCAGCATCGCCATAGATTTAAGCTTCATAAACCCCCCTTTATGGGTTAAACAGCCAAGAACGACCTCAACCTAAGTCAAGGTTATCCGGATTACATAAAGTTATAATTAAGGTTAAATAAAGTGTCTATTCGAAGTAAATGTCATCAAGATACATCGTCAGGCCGCCGCGATTGCTCTTGGCGTTGAAGGTCACAAAAAAGCCCCCGATAATGTGTCTGAGATCCTGATTCTGAAGATTGATGTAGTACCGCTGCCACTTGTCAGACAGCGTCACCGAGCGTGACTCGACCTTGGCGGAATCAGAAAACTCGCCCTTGATGCCTCCGACGCCGAATTTGTCGATTTTCTCTCCTCCACGGGCACCCCGGGCCCAAAAGACCAGACGCTTGGCACCGGTCAGATCAAACCCCTCTTCCCGTGTACCCCAGTTGTCCGGCGGGTATTGCCAGTAAATCCCGGACCACCCCTTCTTGTCGGATTTCTTGGCGGAATAATCGATACGGAGGGAGGTGCCGCCGGAATGGGGGTTGTCCAGATCCGCGTCATCAATCTGCAGGTCCCCTGAATCCCCCATCCATCCCGAGGGAGCGAAGTTGTTGTCCGGCGCCGTCGCGTCAGTATATATTCTGAAAGGGAGCGCCACTTCTTCCTCCCCCCGCTGTTCCGCGTGTGCCGTCATTGCGGCCACACACGCCACAAACACCACCGCCAACCCCAAAACGATCTTATATCGATTTCTCATGAGCCCGTTTCCTTTCGGCGCAAACATCATTCAAACGAGATATCGTCCAAATAAATTGTGAATCCCTCGGGATTCTTTTGGCCTTTGGCGACAAGCATGAAGCCCCCGATAATCGATGAGAGGTCCTTGCCGGTCAGATCGATTTCGTAGCGCGTCCACTCGGTGGTGAGGGCCACCGGGCCAAACCCGGCAATCGTGGAATCAGAAAAACGTCCCTGGATTCCGCCCACGCGGAATTTATCGATCCGCTCTCCGCCTTTCTCTCCACGCGCCCAAAATACAAGCCTCGATGCCCCTTCCAGATTGAAGCCCTGATCGCGGGCGCCCCAGTTCCCGTCGGGATTCTGCCAGTAAATCCCGGCCCACTGCGCGCCTTCGGTGGCCTCGGCCGAATAAACAATGCGGATGCAGGATGTGCCTGAATGGGGGTTGTCATTCCAGCTCTGGACGATATTCAAATCACCGTGATCCCCCATGAAGCCTGAGGGCGCGTAATGGTTTCCCGAAACGCCTCCGTCCGTATAAACGGCAAAAGGCAAAGCAACCGGCGCTTTGGGCTCGGGTTCTTCCGCAGCCTGGGCCGAAGCCACCCCCGCGGTAATCCCCCACAAGCCCAGGACAGCCACCAACGTGATCGTGCGTGCGAATATTCTCATGACACCTCCCTTTTCTGCTTAACAGTTTTGTCCGCAGGGCGCATCCCCATTGCGGCCGCTTCCTCAACCGCATCCTTGGGAGCGCGGACGAGGATGTAAAGATTCTTTCCGGGAACCATTTCGCGGATATTGATCTGGACCAGCGTCAGATAATCATCCCTGTCCTCGGCAAAAATATTCTGAAAATCCGTGTATTCAAAAGGACCACTGAGCGCGCGGATGACCTCCGGCGCGACCGGCGGCTCCACCAGCCCCGATTGGATAGGCTCGGAAAAGTACTCCCCCGCATCCGAAACCAGGAAGACATCCGCCTTGGCGTCCGAGAACCGGCGTCCTTCAACCACATCCAGCACACGCTGAAAGTTCAGCCGCGTGCTGATAACGCCGACCTTCGCGCCGGTATCGGGATCCACAATCGGCGATGACAATGCGACGCTCAGGCCGCTTGAGTTATAAAGCTCGGGTGTGAAATCGCAATGCGTCTGAAATTCCACCAAAGAATCCACAGCCTTGTTAGTCAGGCAGTCGGCGATCACGCCGCGCTCCACAAAACGCTTCCTCATGATTTCGTCGATCTTTTCTTTCGCAAGCAGCTTGCCTTGGCTGTCCTGCGTATTCATGGCCAGAATACCGCCCTCCTCATCAAAAAAGGCGACCACGTCCAGGACGGGTGAATTCATAATGTACAAATTGGCCAAATCCACCAGAGGGATCGTCTCCCCCGCCGTGACGGCCTGAATCAATTCCGGTTCGGCGGCGAGAAGCTGGGTCTGCAAAAGTGCTTTTCGGACAAGATCATTGATGCCGGCCCTGACTCCATGCCCGTATTCGGCCATCAATGCGGCCGGATGAGCGGTTTCCGCGGCCGCCGGGCCGGCGACGGCCAACAAAGCGGCACACAAAACAACGGCCAGCCTGAACGGATAACTTGATTTCTTCATTTCATTTCCCCTTAATTTCAAAACATACCACACCATTAACACCACGAAGCCATAGATTATCTCTTCGGTGAAACCCAAGTCAAGCGGTCAAAAGTTCCCCGGAATCCCCGCCGCCGCCGATCACACAAGGGTTGAACTGCTTATCCAGCAGAACCACCCATGCCGTTGAAGCGAGGCTGCGGACGGGTTCCGCCCACCATCCGACGGGAATGAAGTACCTTCCGTTGGCATAACGGTAACCGCGCGCGCCGTCCGGATATTGCACAACCTGCGTTTCGATCCCCCGCCGCATCAGGATCGCGTCAGCGCGGAGCTCCTCTGCCCATTCCGGATGCGTTTCCCGGT
>JADGBA010000109.1 GCA_015231685.1 Candidatus Omnitrophota bacterium
CCGCCGAAGAACCCCGGAATTCTTCAGCTGACAAATCACCCGTGATATAATGCGCCTGCCATCCGTCCAGCGCGATATAAAGTCCTTCGGATACCATCTCCGCGGAGTGCCGTTCATACACCGCATCCGCCCAACGATCGGACAACCGCACCGTCTGTTCGGACCCGACAAAAGAATCCGGAATCCGAACCCTGCCTTTGGACGGGGAATCGGCGTAATTGATCACCACCAGGCGCCGATCGGCTCCCCGCACCCATGTCCAGGCCAGAAGATTTTCGTGCCCGTCCCATTCCCCGACAGCTTCGGCGTCCAGCCGATTCCACACTCCGGAATGCATCGCGTCATGATCGGCGAATTCCAGGATACGCCCATACCGGTCCAAAACCCGGGCGTCCACAGGCGTTTCGGCTTCCCGCAACAAATGAATCGGCGTCCGGACCCTGTGCCCTTCCATTTGTCCGTCCTGAATGAATCTCAAACCCGGCAATGTCGCAAGCGCCGCGGCGGCGGCGGCGGACTTGCCGTCACCGGCGGCCTGACGCGAACGCTCCTCGTCATGATTCTCGGTGAACCGGGCCATTCGGGCCTGAAACGACTGCTCCGCGCCGAGAAGCGACCGCACCGAATCGGCTGTGCCGCCCAATAACGCGTCCGCGAAGGGCTTGTCATATGTGTAATCAAACCCCAACTCGAGAAGCCGGTTCTCCTTCTGCCAATATACCTCGGCAATGAACACAAACGCGGGCCACCGTTTTCGGACCTCGCCGATGGCTTCCCCCCAGAATTCCTTCTTAGGCCGTTTGAACCCTCCCGAAAGATGCCGTCCCCAGATCCATTCAAAAACTTCCGTCAGAACCAGCATCGACATATCACAGCGAACACCGTCGCACACCTCCGCGATACGCAGAAGCTCTTCCTTCATGGCCGAGCGCGTTTCGGGATTGAAGTGGTCCAGCTGCACCGTATCATTCCAGGCCGCATAATAGGGATCTCGGCCATGGGCCATCGGCTCCAATCCCGGACCCGGATTGAAGAACCATTCCGGATGGGTCTTCAGCGTTTCCTTGCGGCACCGAACAAATCGGTCCGGAAACTCGCGGGTCCACGGATGGTCAAACGCCAGGTGATTGGGAACAAAATCCAGGATCAGCTTCAATCCCAGACGATTGAGCTGCTGACGCAGGTCCCCTAATTCATCCGCGCGCCCCAGAAAAGGCTCAAGGGAATAGTCCGCAATCGAAAAAGAGGACCCGCCGACATCCGCCGCCTTCCACCCCGGGAGCGTCAAATCATAAGCCTTGATCAGATTCGGTTCCTTCAGGGCCTTCTTCCGGGACCCGGGACTCCGGCGCCACACGCCGAGAAGATAAACGCAGTCAAAGCCGCTATCCTTAAACGCTCTCCACTCCCGGTCGGGGATGGCAGAAAGCGTGAGTCCGCTGCCATGTTTGCGGCGCATCCTTGAGAGAAAAAAGGCCGCATTGATTTGAATCAAGTGCGGATTCACCCGCAAAGCAGCGCTAACCGCCTGTGTCACATCATCACCTCACTCGAATTCCAGTTCACGAAGCACCGCCTCCAGCGCGTCCTCCCCTTCCGGGATCACACGGTCGGGTTGCAGGCCCTCCGCCGGAAAAGGCTTGCCATCACGGTCATACACGCGGGCAATCGTCAGATACAATGACGCGCCGCCGTCCAAATCATAAATCCGCTTCAAAGCCACAGACCCTTCCGTAGCCCGGCCGACAAGACGCGCACCCGCGGCCGACCGCAAGATTCCGGCAAAAAACTCAGCCGCACTGCCCGTGTGTGAATCCACAAGCACGGTCACCGGACCATTATAATACACGGATCCGCCCGGCGAATAAACCGGGGCCGGACGGCGATCCACGTCCACTTCGCAGATCTCCTCGCCTTCCTTGACCAGAAGTCCCACAAAGTCCCGCGCTGCCATAGGCGTTCCGCCCGAATTACCCCGCAAATCGATCACAAGATGGCGAATCATATCCGGGCCTACCTGCCCGATTTGTTGACTGAAGTCCTCAAAAGTGTAGGGGTTAAAATGATTTATAGCTATTGTCAAAACGCCGGGCTTTTGGGTTATTCTCTCCACTGGATAACTAACCATGTGTACTTTACTCTCCACTTCATTAGATATAATATCTCCTTTTAAGTTTTTATACTCCACTTTCTTTATTTCTCCTGTTGGAGGTCTCAAAACCTCAAGTATTTGCGCATCAGGGATTTCTGATACAGACTTTCCTTCGACCGCGGTCACGACATCCCCTTCCTGGACGCCTTGGGTGAAGGCGTCCGAACGCGGATGCACCTTTGTCACTTTAAGCCCTCCATCGGTTCTGTGGCCTTCGATTCCCAGCCCCTCAGTTTTTTCCAGCGCCTCCGTCCGGACCGTTTTCTCAAAATATTCCGTACTCTGCACCGTTACCGGACGAGGGACCTGATCTGCCGTTCGCACAGTCAGATTCCGCGTTTCTCCCTTCGCCGGCCGGATGATCTCCGCGATTTGCTCCGGAGAAATTTGATTCACCGGCTCATCATCGATCTGAGTAATCAAATCCCCGACTTTGAGTCCTTGGAAGGCCGCGTCCGACCGGGCTTCGACTTCATTCACACGGACCCCTTCATCTTCTACCTCCACCTTCAAGCCAAGGTCCTCCGAAACGGCAAAAACCTTCTTCTTGAATTCCGGGGCCGCATCCGGAGGGTTGAATCGGCTATAAAGGTCCTTCGGATCACGCATATCCCAAACAAAGATTTTGGCCGCCGCGTAAAGCGGCCTGGGATCTATGTCTTGTGGCAGCGTCGTTTCGGGATCAAATAAAGTTTTCAGGAAAAGCTGGTACCGCTCCTCCGAAACCGGCAAGAAATACTCCTTCTCCATAATCCCATAGATCTTGGCCAACAGCTCCCGGCACTCCCACCTCGATCCTTCATCCGGAAACACCTCCGCCACCGCCGGCGTCACAATCATTACACCGCCCATGACCATAAGCAAAATCGCCCCACTCAATTTAAGGAATCGTCGGCCAGCCCGACCCCAAACAGCCCCCGGCGCAATGCGTGCCCTGCGGCGAGCCGCGGCTCTCCAAATGGCGGGGCCCCACCAAATTGCGCGAAGCCGTGCGGTTGTCATGCCGCGCAATTGGGTTCGCCCCCTGTTGCCATTTGGTTCGCTCGCGGCTGTCCGCAGGGCCCGCAAAAGCGCCGGGGGCTGTTTGGGGTCGGGCAGGTCGATCATTCAGTAGCAACTGGGAACGTAGGTCTGCTTCTGGCGGGGCGGACGGACATAGCCGGTGTCACGCTGACGGGGAGGAAGCTTGATGGGTTTGGGGGTAAGGTCCTTGTGCGGAATCATGGACAACAGGTGATGAATGCAGTTCAACCGGGCGCGCTTCTTGTCGTCGGCCTCGACCACATACCACGGGCATTCCTTGATGTCGGTGGCGGCGAACATCGCGTCCTTGGCCTTGGAGTACTCAACCCATTTGGAACGTGAGGCCAGGTCCATGGGGCTGAGCTTCCATCGTTTGGTCGGGTCCTTGATGCGGGCCTGAAAACGTTTTTCCTGTTCCTCGTCACTCACGGAGAACCAATATTTGATCAGCATCACGCCTGACCTCAGAAGCATCCGTTCAAATTCCGGACAAGACCGGAGAAATTCGCGGTATTCCGCTTCGGTGCAGAATTTCATTACCCTCTCGACTCCGGCGCGGTTGTACCAGCTGCGGTCAAAAAGAACCATCTCCCCCGCCGCCGGCAGATGGCCGGCATACCTCTGAAAATACCACTGGGTCTTCTCCCGTTCAGTCGGCGTGGTGAGCGCCACCACGCGACAAACGCGCGGATTCAAACGCTGCGTGATCCTTTTGATCACGCCGCCCTTCCCCGCGGCATCGCGCCCCTCAAAGAGCACGACAACCTTAAGCCCCTTTTGTTTGATCCACTCCTGAAGCTTAACGAGTTCGACCTGCATGGTTTCCAACTCTTTCAAATACATCTTATTCTTCAGTTTTTTGGGATGCGACACACGTGTCTCCTCAATTTTTAATTATCAATAATAAGCTACAGTATTAAATATTATACTATACTTATTATATATTTCGGGGGTATGGCTTTGAAGAATTTACGGGGTCTTGTCGCGGCTCTTCGCGGCCCCAAAATCAAGGGCATCCGAATTGATGCAGTACCTCTGCCCGCCGGGAGCCGGGCCGTCATCAAAAACATGCCCCAGATGAGATTCGCAACGGGCGCACACAACCTCGGTGCGGTCCATTCCCATACTGTCATCCGGCTTAAGGGGCACGTTCTTACGATTCACTGGTGAGCTGAATGAAGGCCCTCCGGTGCCGGAATCAAATTTGGTGTCCGAAGGAAAAAGATCAGCGCCGCAAGC
>JADGBA010000110.1 GCA_015231685.1 Candidatus Omnitrophota bacterium
GGCGGGGCTGGCGGTGCTGTCCCGGCCGATGGTGGAGCTCCTCTTCAAGCGCGGGCAGTTTGACGATTATTCCGTCTCGGTCACGGCGATGGCGCTGCTTTTTTATTCTCTGGGTCTGGTGAGTTGTGTGCTGATCAAAATCCTGGTCAATGCCTTCTATGCCATGCAGGACACCCGCACTCCCGTTAAGACCGCGACCTTGTGTCTTGGCGTTAACGTGATTTTGAACCTTGTCTTCATGTGGCATCTGAAAATCGGCGGACTGGCGCTGGCCACAACGATTGCGGCCACCGTCAATGCGTGTCTTCTGTTTGCGGCCCTGTCCCGGAGGGTCGGGGGCATCGGATCACTGGGGCTTAAAGAAATATTTCTCAAAACCGGTATCGCGGTTCTGGTGATGACGGCGGTTCTCAAATGGTGTCTGGTCCCGCTTCTTGCGCAGGCGCTGCTCGACGGATCCGGGGCCGTTGGTCTTCTTGCGGCGGCCATTCCGGGCAGCGCGGCGTTGTATTTTGGGTTGTGTCTGGCAATGAAGCTCGGGGAGGCTCGCCAATTCGGCCGGTCGATTGTTCGTGTTATTCCCGGCCGTTACCGGCGGAGGTAGGAAATGAAGGCTCTTGAGCGGCTGAGGGATTTTGCGGCCCGGTGCCCGGAGCTCCCGGGCGTTTATGTGATCGAGGACCGGGCGGGTACCCCGATCTACATCGGGAAGGCCAAGTCCCTGCGGGCCAGGCTCAAGACCCATTTCGCGGCTTCGCGGCCCGCCGATTTCAAGGCGTCCCTTATGCGCCGGGACGCCCACAGGATTCGCCTCATTCAGACAGCCACGGAAGCGGAGGCGCTGCTTCTTGAGGCGAGCCTCATCAAGGATCACCACCCCCGTTACAACAAGGAACTTAAGGACGACAAGTCCTACCCGTTTCTCAAGATCACGGCGGAGGAATTCCCGCGGATGCTGGTCACACGTGGGCGGCGGCCCGACGGGGCCCGGTACTTCGGGCCGTACACGAGCGCGCGGCTCTTGAAGGAGGCGGTCAAATTCCTGAGAGTGCATTATCCGATGCGCACGTGCCGGTCGTTCCCCGGGAAGGCGTGTCTGATGTTTCATATCGCGCAGTGCCCGGCGCCCTGTGAGGGCCGGGTGAGCCGTGAGGAATACCGTAAGACGGTCCGGGAGCTCGAAGGGTTTTTGGCGGGCCGGACGGAAGCTCTGGTGCGGAGTCTGGCCAGACGGATGCGCGAGGCTTCGGCCGCAAAGGCATATGAGACAGCGGCGGTCCTGAGGGATCAGATCCGGGCGCTCTCCGCGGTGGCTGCGCGGCCGGGTGTCTCCGAACGAAAGGATCCCGCGGCTGTTCTTGAGGCGGCGCAGGACACATTGCATTTGCGTCGACGGCCCGAGCGTATCGAGGCTCTGGATATTTCCAATATGGCCGGAGAGAATCCCGTGGGATCCGTAGTGGTCTTTGTCGGGGGTGTGCCGGAGCGGTCCGGCTACCGCAAGTTCAAGATCCGTACCGTTGGAGGCATCGATGATTACGCAATGATGCGGGAGCTCGTGTCCCGGCGATACAAGAGGGTTCTGGATGAGGGCGCCCCGGCGCCGGATTTGATTCTGATCGACGGCGGGCGGGGGCATTTGACTGCTGCCGAGGGAGAACTTGGCCGGATCGGGTACCCGCCCGTGGATCTTTGGTCCATCGCCAAAGAGCGCGAAGAACTTTTTTGCCCCGGCCGGTCCCGTCCGGTGGTGCTGCCTCCGAATTCCGAGATTTTGAATCTGCTCAGGCACGTGCGGGACGAGGCGCACCGGTTCGCGATTTCTTTCTATCGCAAGCTTCATGCCCGGAAACTTGTTCTTTCGAGGCTTGATGCGATTCCCGGAGTGGGCCCCCAGACACGCCGAAGGCTGTGGAAGGCGTTTAAGTCCATCGACGCCATTCGTGCCGCGGACCGCGAGTCCCTCCGGCGGCTGGCGGGGATCAGCCCCCGAACGGCCAAAAACATTGAAGAATACTTTAAAAGAGACTAAGATTAGCGCTTTAATGGACCGGTTTTTTGGAGAAATTTTGGGTTGAATTCCTGACAACGGAGAAAACAATGAGTGAAGACATCAAGATCATGGTTACCAGAATTCAGAAAAGGGTCGACGGCCTAAGGAGGTATCTTTGACGTCGGTGCCACCAAGACGCGTATTGAGGAGCTGGAGAAGGAAATTTCCAACCCCGAATTCTGGGGCAAGAGCGATAAGCGCAACAGCATCATTCGTGAACTGAAGGCCTGCAAGAGCCAGTACGACCCTTTTCGGGAGTGTGAAATGCTTTCTGCCGAACTGGCCGAACTCGCCACGATCGTTGATCCCGACGACAAGGTGTCCCAGGACCATTTGCGCGCGGACATGGAAAAGCTCGACAAGCGTCTGGAGCTTCTGGAATTCCAGAGGCTTTTGAGCGGTCCGGCAGACCGGCTGGGCGCCATCGTCAGCATCAACGCCGGCGCGGGCGGCACCGAGTCCTGTGACTGGGCGGCGATGCTCGCCCGGATGTACAAGCGCTGGGCGGATGATGAGGGTTTCAAGACGGAAGAAATCGATGTGCTTCCCGGTGAGGAAGCGGGCATCAAGAACATCACCTTTGCGATTCGCGGCAGTTTTGTCTATGGGTACCTCAAGGGCGAAAACGGCGTCCACCGCCTGGTGCGGATCTCGCCCTTTGATTCCAACAAACGGCGTCACACGTCGTTTGCGTCGGTCGAGGTGATCCCGGAGGTCGAAGACGACATCCAGATCGATATCCTTCCGCAGGCCTTGAAGATCGATACGTTCCGGGCGGGAGGCGCCGGCGGTCAGAACGTCAATATGACCGACTCGGCGGTGCGGACCACGCACGCGCCCACCGGAATTGTCGTGCAGTGCCAGAACGAGCGTTCCCAGCACAAGAACAAGGCCTCCGCGATGAAAATGCTCAAGAGCCGTTTGTATGATTTGAAGCTTAAAGAACGCCAGGACAAACAGCAGGTGGATTACAACGCCAAGAACAAGATTGAATGGGGCAGTCAGATCCGTTCGTATGTCCTGCACCCGTACAATCTGGTCAAGGATCACAGGACGGACCACGAGAACACCGATTCGGCGGGTGTGCTCGACGGCGCGCTCGACGGTTTTGTGCAGGCTTATCTCAAAATGAAGGCCACCAAATCATGATCGGCTGGTTCATCGCCAAAGTGTTCGGTACCCAGAACGACCGGGTCCTCAAGCAGGTCAAGCCGCTCATCCAGAAGATCAACTCCTTTGAAGAGTCCTTCGCCAAGCTCGATGACGCCGCGCTCAAAGGCAAAACCGTCGAGTTCCGGGAGAGGCTTGCCAAGGGGGAAACGCTGGATGATCTTCTGCCTGAGGCCTTTGCGGCCATGCGCGAGGCGTGTAAGCGGACGGTCAAGATGCGTCCCTACGATGTTCAGCTGATCGGCGGCATCGCCCTTCATCGCGGCATGATTGCCGAAATGATGACCGGTGAAGGAAAGACCCTGGTTGCGACACTTCCCACGTATTTGAATGCCCTCGAAGGCAAGGGCGTCCACGTTGTGACGGTCAATGATTACCTCTCTGGCCGTGACCGCGAGTGGATGGGGCCCGCCTATGAGTTCATGGGACTCACGGTCGGTGTGATCCAGCACGGCACACCGATTCCCCAGCGCCAGAAGGAATACGCCTGCGACATCACCTACGGCACCAACAATGAGTTCGGATTCGATTATCTAAGGGACAACATGGTGGTCCGGCGTTCGCAGCAAGTCCAGCGCGGTTTCAATTATGCCGTCGTCGATGAAGTGGATTCGATCCTGATCGATGAGGCCCGGACGCCGCTTATCATCTCGGGCCCGAGCGATGAGTCGACCGACCTTTATTACCGGATTGACCATCTGATCCCCAAGCTCACGGCGGAGGATTTTCAGCTCGAAGAGAAGACCAAGACCATTTCTTTGAATGACACCGGTGTGAAGAAGGCGGAGGAGTTTTTGTCGGTAGAAAATCTCTACGACCCGCGACACGTGGAGCTCGTGAATCACGTCAATCATGCGCTCAGGGCCCACAAGCTCTTCAAGCGTGATGTGGATTATGTGGTCAAGGATAATCAGGTCATCATTGTGGACGAGTTCACAGGCCGCATGCTGCCCGGGCGGAGGTTCTCCGACGGTTTGCACCAGGCCCTCGAAGCGAAGGAGCGGGTCAAGATCGAACAGGAGAACCAGACCCTTGCGAGCGTGACGTTTCAGAATTACTTTCGTATGTACAAGAAACTCTCCTGCCCCTGCTCCTTGACGCTTTCGACGATATTTCCGCCGGGATCAATAAA
>JADGBA010000111.1 GCA_015231685.1 Candidatus Omnitrophota bacterium
TATTCAGGAATATACGACTGCAGTGATTCAGAAGCTGCCCGTTAAGGTGGCGGTGCTCAACAACGGGTTTTATGGAATGGTTCGGCAGTGGCAGCACTTTTTTTATCACGACCGCTTTTCGGCGTCGGAGATGAAAGAAAACCCTGATTTCGTCAAGCTATCTGAAGCGTACGGAGGCGTGGGTCTGCGCGCTACCCGAAAGTCGGAAGTGGCGGGCGTGATCGCCGAATCCTTGAAGATCAAGGACAGGCCGTGTTTTATTGATTTTGTGTGTCCGCCGGAGGAGAACGTTATGCCGATGATTCCGGCCGGAGGTTCCATGGACCAAATTATGGAGATGGCCTGAGGGCCGGCCGGAGAGCGTTATGAGTTCCGCGGAGATTTTTCAACGAACCTATTCAGTGCTGGTAGAGAACGAGCCGGGTGTTTTGGCGCGGATCGCGGGTCTTTTTTCGGCTCGCGGTTACAACATCGTGTCTCTGGCCGTCGGAGAAAACCAGGACGCCACGGGGTCTCGGGTCACCATTGTCGCGGAAGGCACTCCGACCGTTCTGGAGCAGATCAACAAACAGCTCAACAAGATTATTCCGGTCATCAGCGTACTGGAAATTCCGGAAGCAGAGATGGTGTCGCAGGAGCTCATGCTGATGAAGTTCAAGGCGGACCCCGCCATTGAAGAGGCGGTTCGCGGGCTTTTTGCTCAGGGGCGCAGGGTCTCGGTGGTGGATGCTTCGGAACGCGGGATGATCTTGAGTGTGGTTGCAGACCGCCGGGATGAAGCGGATATTTTCAAGGCGCTTGAGGCATTCAGTCTCATCGAAATCTGCCGTACGGGAGAAATCGCCCTTTCAAGGGAGCGCACGTTTGGTTATCTGGAAAAAATGAGAAAGAACACGGAAGCTCAAACAGAGGGCCCGGGGGCCCAGGGAGGAAGATGATGGCAAAGGTTTACTATGATAACGACGCGGACCTCAAGCATTTGGAGGGCAAAACCGTCGGGGTGATCGGATACGGGATTCAGGGCAGAGGACAGACGCTGAATCTTCGCGACAGCGGCGTGAGTGTCGTGGTTTCGGAGCTTGAAGGAACCATCAACCACAAAGCGGCGGTGGAAGACGGGTTCAAGCCCATTCCCGCCGACCAGGTGGCGCAGAAGGCGGATATCATCATGATTTTGACCCAGGATCCGCTGCAGGCTCAGATCTATGAAAAGGCTGTGAAGCCCCATCTCAAGAAGGGGCAGGCCCTGGCCTTTTCTCACGGATTCAACATCCATTTCAAGAAAATCGTGGCGCCTGAGGGCGTGGACGTCTTCATGGTGGCGCCCAAAGGACCGGGAAGTCTCGTGCGGAAACTTTACCAGGATCAAAAAGGTGTTCCGGCGCTGGTGGCGGTTGAGAAGAACGCCTCCGGAAAGGCGCTCGAAATCGCGCTTGCCTACGCGAAGGCGATCGGCGGTACCCGCGCGGGTGTGATCGAGACCACCTTCAAGGAAGAGACCGAAACCGACCTCTTCGGTGAGCAGGCGGTCCTCTGCGGCGGCGCCACAGCTCTCATTCAGGCGGGTTTTGAAACGCTGGTCGAGGCCGGTTACCAGCCGGAGCTGGCGTACTTCGAGGTGCTGCATGAACTCAAGCTCATCACAGACCTTTTGTACGCTTACGGTATGGCCGGGATGCGCCAGAGAGTGTCCGACACCGCCGAATATGGCGATCTGACACGCGGGCCCCGCCTCATCAACGAGGGCGTCAAGAAGGAGATGAAGAAGGTTCTGACGGAAATCCAGTCGGGCCAGTTCGCCGATGAATTCCTGAAGGACTACCACTCCGGACGCAAGCAGTTCGACGCTCTCCGGAAGGCCGGCGCCGAACATTCCATCGAGACGGTGGGGCAGAATCTTCGCAAAATGATGAAGTGGCTCTAAAGCCGCTTCGCTGTTTGCGGGACCGCCGATGAGCGAGACGCGCCGGAAGATCGATATTTTTGACACCACGCTTCGCGACGGCGAGCAGTCCCCGGGTGTGAATTTGGGGGTCAGAGAAAAGCTCGAAATCGCGCGCCAGCTTGCGACTCTTGGGGTGGATATCATCGAGGCGGGTTTTCCGGTAACCTCGGAAGGCGACGCTGAGGCGGTGCGGCGGATTGCGGGGGAGATTCGGGGGGTCACGGTGTGCGCCCTGGCCCGGGCCGTCGAAAAGGACATGACCATTGCGTTGGAGTGCCTGAAGAAGGCCCCCCGAAGACGGTTACATGTCTTCCTGGCGACATCCGAGATTCACCGCAAGTACAAGCTCCGCAAGGCTAAGGACGAGATTGAGCGCATCGCGGTCTGGGCCGTAAAGTATGCCAAAAAACGAATCGGTGAGGTGGAGTTCTCTCCCGAAGACGCTTCGCGTACGGAGCGGGATTTTTTGTTTCGTATCATCGAGAAGACCATCCAGGCCGGCGCTACGGTCATCAATATTCCGGATACGGTGGGATACACCACGCCCGGAGAATTCCGCGACCTGATCGAAGCCATTCACGACAATGTGCCCAACATCCGTAAGGCGGTAGTGAGCGTGCATTGTCATGATGATCTCGGTTTGTCGGTGGCGAACTCGCTGGCGGCGGTTCTTGGGGGCGCGCGTCAGGTTGAGTGCACGGTGAACGGGGTGGGCGAGCGCGCCGGCAACGCCGCAATGGAAGAGATTGTCATGGCGATGGACACCCGAAAGGATCTTTACCGTTTCCGGACAGGTATTCGCAAATCTGCGATTTGCGAGACGAGCCGGCTTGTGTCCAAATTGACCGGGATGGTGGTCCAGCCCAACAAAGCCATCGTCGGCAAGAACGCATTTGCGCATGAATCCGGCATTCATCAGCATGGAGTGCTCGCCAAACGCGCCACCTATGAAATCATCCGTCCTCAGGATGTCGGTTTTGGGGAATCGCAGCTGGTCCTCGGCAAACATTCCGGGCGTCACGCCTTCGCCAATAGCGCCAGGAAGCTCGGCTATCGCCTTTCCAAAAAGGATCTCGACGAGAGCTTTGAGCGGTTCAAGCGTTTGTCTGACAAGAAAAAGGAAGTCTACGAGGACGATCTTCGAGTGGTTGTCGAAAGCGTGGAGCTTGAGGACGTGAAGAAAGAGTATGAGCTGAAGTTTCTCAAGGTGGTGTCCGAAACCTCCAAAGCGCCGCTGGCAGAGATACGCCTGGACCGTCGCGGCCGAACGTTGTCCGCCTCGGGAACCGGGGACGGCCCGGTGGATGCCGCCTACAAGACGCTGGACCGTCTTTTGGGATTCAAGCTGAAACTTCTGGATTACACGATCCGGTCGGTTACGGTAGGGAAGGACGCGTTGGGCGAGGTGACGGTATGGGTCCGATCCGCCTCCGGCGCCGAGGCGCGGGGCCGATTCGCATCGACGGATGTGATTGAGGCGAGTGTTCGCGCGTATCTCGACGCGGTCAACAAAATTCACTTCAAGCGTTCCAAAGACAAACTGCCCACAGTCTGATGGATTCACGCACCCGAATTTATGGGATTTTGGGTGACCCGGTAGAACACAGTCTTTCTCCTGCATTGCACAACGCCGTATTCAAAGCGCGCGGTGTCAACGCGGTTTACGTGGCCTTCCGTGTGATTGCGGATGAATTTGCGGGGGCGATGGAGGGCCTCAAATCTTTGGGCATTGCCGGCGTTAATATCACCCTGCCGCACAAAGAGCAGGCAGTGTTTTATGTGGATGCGGTGCCGAATCCGGCGCACAAGGCGATCGGCGCGGTGAACACGATCGCGGTCGCCGAAGGCAGGCTTTTGGGGTTCAATACGGATGCCATGGGGTTTATCAATGATTTGAAGGCGCGCTTTACGGAGGGGCCGGAAGGTCGTATGGCGCTGGTGTTGGGTGCCGGCGGAGCGGCACGAGCGGTTTGCTTCGGGCTTCTTGAGGCCGGAGTTCAAAATCTGGTGCTTCATAACCGTTCGCATGAACGCGGCCTGGGGCTGACAAATTATCTTAAACAGTTTTATCCGGGCCGGGCGATTCGCGCCGTGCAATCGGTGACGGAGCTTGGCCGGGAGGCGGTGGATTTTTTGGTGAACGCGACGTCTTGCGGAATGAAGCCGGACGACCCGTATCCGGTCAATCCGGATATCCTGGAACGGACCCGGCGGGTGTATGACCTAGTCTATGCGCCGAGGCGGAGCCGCCTTGTTGAGGAGGCTGCGCGGCGGGGTATTCCCGCCCATGGAGGACTCGGGATGTTGATCGAGCAGGCCGTGGCCGCTCATCGGCTGTGGTTTCCGGAAGCTGATACCGCCTGCGAAAGAGCGCTGATCAACCGGTTGCGCATCGGGAAGCAGTGCGGCA
>JADGBA010000112.1 GCA_015231685.1 Candidatus Omnitrophota bacterium
TCATCCCAGATCGTGACCCCGTTCTTCCGCAGGTAGTCGACATTGGTATCTCCGCTCAAAAACCACAGGAGCTCATGAATGACAGATTTGAGATGCACCTTCTTGGTGGTCAAAAGCGGGAAACCATCGCTCAGATTAAAACGCATCTGGTAACCGAATACGCTCAAGGTGCCCGTACCGGTACGGTCGCTTTTGGGATGCCCTTCCGAGCGGATATGGCGCAATAGGTCGAGATAAGCTTTCATCTTAAGGGCGATTTTAGCACACGCGGCTCGTTTAGGCCGAGCGTTCCGCCTGACGGCGGCTGGCCTGCATGAAGCGGATCCATAAATCGAGCGGCACACGGGAAAGGGCCGGGATACCATACGTCTTCGTCACGTTGGGATCTGAATTGCCTTTCAGGATGGAACGAAGGAGCGTCACTTCGATATCCCGGCCCAGTAGCGTTGTGTAGAGACTTTGTGCCCGCCGTAAATCCGCGGGGTTTTCGATATCAACCCCGGCCATGAACACCGAACATTCCAAGAGCTGCCGCAGGACCGGCAGTCCAAGGCCGTCCCGGTTTGCCGAAATCGATTGGACCGGAAGCATCCGGCGTCCGTGACCGGTTTTGCCGGCCTCCAGACTCTGAATCCCGGACGCGCCGTCAAAGGCCGCGGGTAACGCCTATCCGGGAACAAAGACATTGTGCCGCGCTGCCGGGTCCGCGGACAGGGCGGCTTGCATCATGCGGAGCCACTCAGGCCGGCCGGTGAGCCGCATCGCGATTTTGCCGGCCCGCTCTTCAGAGAGACGTTCGAACTCCGCCATAAGCTCCGGCACAATGCGTGTCCTGAAAAATGCCGGCCCCGCCTCGCCCGGATCAAGCCAGTCCAAATCAAAATCAATCACCACGGCTCGGTCCGCGGCGGAGGTCATGGCCGGAACGCCCCGGTCAAGCTCACCGCGAACGGCCCGTTCCAGAGCGCGCTCTTTAAGCTGAAGATCGGACATCGACACCCGGGAGGATCTCTTCCGGCGGAGAGTTCCGGGCTCCTGAATCCTTAATACGGGATAAAGGGTTCCCTCGGGATTCGGCGCGGCGGCATAGACCCCGAGGGCCGACCGCTTCGCGGCCGTCTCCGCCCGGAAGCGGACCCTGAACGGTTCCCCGTCTTCAAACAAATTCACCGCCATCCATTCGCTCCGGCCAATGGGCCCTTTGTGGTCGCGAAACATGGCCGAACCGAAACGGACAAATCTTTGGAATCGTTCCGGATTCTCCCGAAGGCGCTTGCGCATCCGGCTTCGCTCCGAACGAAGCGCCAGGCGCGAACCCTGATCCATATGGACGCGGGTTGTCATGCCCTGACTGGCTTCCAACCGCGGAAAAACCACCGCCTTGGGGCAGTGCCTCCGGATTTGATCCAGCCGCTTCAGGAAGAGGCTCTTTTTGGCGGCCACCTCCTGCGCGTTCTCACCCGGAACCATCTTAAGGAGAATCCAGACCGCGCCGCCGCCGGCTCCGCAGTACTTGTAACCGAATTCGATCCGGCGGCCTTCGGCATCCACAAACGAAGGATCCGCCGCGAGCTCCCGCATCGCCCGGTCAAAATCCGGATCCAGATAACCGGGGACCACACCGCCGAACCCTTTGCGCTCTTCTCCGATCATGTCTTCCAGATCATTCACGACTCCGGCCAGGTCCCGCTCCCCGCGCCGGTAGGCGTGGATCATTTCTCTCATCGTCCGTATCCGTGACTTTCCTTCTGCCTTGGCCAGGAGATAAACTTCATCACGCCTGAGATGCGCTTCGATCAAACCGTCAAGCACCCCTTGAGATGAACCCTGACGGGAATTCAACCCCAAAAACAGCGACCGGTTCATGAGGGCCCTTTCCACATCGGGGTCAGAAACCTCATCCGTCTGCCTCAGATCCCGGACATCCCCGCCTTCGGCAATCATCAGTTTCATTCCCGCGAGAATGGGGCCGAGGGCATCCTGCCACCCGCCCATGGACCCCGTCTCGGGATGGCGATCAATTAACATCATTTCGATGTAGGAGGCAATCAAAGATAATTCTGCCTTACTGAGAATAGTGTCACGGCCCGTGAACAGAAGAAGCGCCATGGTAACCGCGGCAGCCAGCGCAGTGCTCCCGCCGAGACCGCTGCGCGGAGGAATGCGGCTTTGAATTTGGATCCGCATCCCCCGGTAACCGATCCCCTCCTTCGAGAGCGCCCCCGAAAAAAACCGTTTCATCCTTTCCCGGAAGAGTCCCCCGTCCTCCCCGGAATCCATGAGACCGGTCAATTCCAAAGCCGCAGCCGTGTACCTCATGACCGAATGCGCATAGGCCGCGTTCAAGTCGTCACCGCTCTGCAATACCAGCGGGGGGTGTTTTTGGCCGTTCTGATCAAAATCAATCGCAATCCCCTCGAACTTGGTCGCGGGATTCACCCGCACCACAAACGCCTCACTCCCGCCGATGTTGACAGCAATGTTGACCACCGCGGAGGCTTCGCCCGTGTCATGATTAACAAAAAGATCCGCCGCAGTGGCCTCATGAAAGAGATCCACCCGGCCGGGCATCCCGACGCGGATCCGGCGGCCCTGATACCTTGGCGGTCCCCCGGCGCGGATTTTTTGGATCAACGGACCAAGAGACCTCATGAACTCCCTGAGAAGACACCGGTTCCTCTGAAGAAGATAGGAGTGGCGGGTTTCCGAAGAACCCTCGACCAGAAATCCGCTCTGAATCAGAGTGGTATCGGCGACAATCCGGTGTCTCAAAAAAGCGTCCGGGTCCGGATCGAACCAGTCCGCCATGAACTGCGCCACACGGGATTTGACATAATCATTATTGCCCTCCGAATCCAAAAAACCGTCCAGCAGGGTCTTGAGCCATCCGGCGGAATTCTCTGAAGGCCCTTCGGTTTTCACCGCATCGAGAACGGCTTGATAATAATTCAATTGGGCATCACCAAAGAGTTCCAGCAAACGGCTTCCTGCCGTCGCAAGCGGGCTGTGGCGGGGACCCGCCAGATCCCGGGCCAGTCTCCCAAAGAGCTCCGGGCGTGCCGCCAGAGGCTTCAGGTTCAGCGTGCGTGCCATGCCGCCGCGGAACGCCGCCACAGCGCCGGCGGGAACGGCCTGCTCTTGAGACAAAAGAAGCCGCTCGTAACGGCCGTGATCGGTTGGATGAAAAACGCGCGGCACAATGGACACATACCCGATGCCTTGTCTGCGAAGCATTTCTTTGAGGTGGGGCGCATGGTACCCGCCCGCCACGAGCACGGCGCTCGAGGCATGTTCCTCGTCCATTTTGGAAATCATCCGCTCGATGAAGACCTCATCCCTTTGCCGAGTCAATGCATAAAATCTCGGGGCATCCTGAATGACCGGTCCGACCGCGGGGTCCAGAAACACCGCCTTCTCATAACCGGATTCCAGATCCATCAACATCCGGTTCACCGCGCCGGTCAGAAACCCGGGATCCGCCATGCGGGGTTCATCATCAAAAAAACGCAGGACGCGCGGATCCGCCGACAAGTTAATCAGGCGTTCCAGTCCCCGCACAGCGCGAGAGACCACGACGAGGCGTGACTCAGCACCGGTCCGGGCCAGACGGGCCGTCATCCGGCTCACAAACGCCGCGCGCCGGGTTTCCATCGAACCCATATCCAGATCCGCGACCGCTTCAATGTATTCCAGATACCGGCATAAATCTCCGAAGCGCCGCTTCGCCTCCGCGGGACCCACCGCGGCATCAAGCTCGTTTCGCAACCGTGCCGCCTTCGGTCCGCTGCGGTGCAGATCATCGCGCGTCAATGCATTCAAGTCCAAAAGCATGCCGGTACCGTCAGCAGACGCGACGAGCCCGGACGCCTCGGCCAGCTCTTCCCCGGCAGACTCAAATCGGATCTTCGCCTCCAGCGTCTGAACACGCTCAAATTCGTCCAAAAATCCCCGCGCTTCGGCAGACACATCTTCCGCCCCAAACAGACGGGACAACACAGCGTAATGCTGTCCGAGGGTGGCGCGGCCCGCTTCAAAACTTTCCTCCGAACGGACCAGCTCCAGGAGGGCGGGATTCAGCACCTTGTCTTCGGCGGTTTTGACGGCTGAGCTCAGCCGTCCCAGAAACACCCGGCAGCGCTCCCGGGATGCGGTGACGGACCGGTAAAGCTCAATCGACCGTGCATACAAAGCGGGGTCCTCGACGCCCCACAAACGGGACGGCTTCGGCGACATCAGGTGAAACCGCTCCGCCCCCTGAAGAAGGCTTTTTTGCAGATAAGAAAGCGTCACGTCCCGCAGACGCCGCGGCGGCGCGAGCGTTTTGAGATCATCGAGCGACACGTCCGCCGTTCCG
>JADGBA010000113.1:0-3855 GCA_015231685.1 Candidatus Omnitrophota bacterium
TCCGACGATCGGCATCGAAGCCGCCATGGCTTCCAGAATAGAAAAACCAAAACCCTCCTGGATGGACGGCGCAACAAAAAAATCAAAGCCTCCCCAGACATCCGCGTCACATTGTGCGGATGTTTCAAAAATAACCTTTTCGCCGAGACCCATCTCCCGCACCCGGCTCTTGAGCTCCTTCTCCTGAGGCCCGCATCCCACAAGAAGCGTCTTAAGGCCCGGACACTTTTCGCGGAGAATCGCCATCGCGTCGATCATGACCGAATAGCCCTTTACGGGCGAAAGGCGGCCGATGGCACCGGCCAGAATTTCACCGGCCTGAAGATGATAGCGATTCCTGAGTTGCCCGCGCCTCCGAGCGATTTCGTCATCGTCAGGAAATTGCTCGATCCCGTGAGGCACCACCCGAACGCGCCCGGGCTCCACCCCCCAGCCATCAATCAAATCCTGCGCGACTGGGCGGCTCACCGCAATCACGCGATTCGCCCACAATGGCACCCGCCGGCGCCACCACCGGCGTGTCAAAAAACCGTGACAGGTATCCACGCGCGGAATGCGGGTCGCAGCTGCCACGAGAGCTGCGAGCACCTGCGTCGTCCGCGTCTGCGAATGAATCACGCCGACCTTTTCCTCCCGGCAAAAACGCGCAATCGTCGCCGCCAAAAACCAAAGTCGCGGGTGAAATTCTGCACTGGTGTGGATCGGCAGCATCCTGTGAGAAGCTCCGGTTGAGATCCACCCCCCGGCTTCCCCGCCGCCTCCCGAAATCACGCTGACCCGGATGCCCCGGCGAACCAAATGAGACGAAAGCACCCGGCAATAGGTGGTGATCCCCCCGGAATTGAGATGATTGGTCAGAATCAGCGTGTGCACTTCGCGCGGGAACCCAAAAGTCCGAAAACCCGGTCGCAAACCGTCTCGGGCTTGATTTCCTTGAGGCATTGGAGACTCAAGGGGCATTTTCGGAGATAACAGGGGCTGCAGGAAATCTGATTCCACAGAATCTCGTGCGGCGTTCCTGACGCGGCCACGTGGCGCCGGGGATCGGTGGGTCCAAACAGCGCCACAAACGGCGTCCCGACCGCGGCGGCCACATGCATAGGTGCCGAATCTGAACCCACAACGGCTTCGCACCGTTGGATGAGCGCCGCGAGTTCGCCGAAAGTGGTTTTGCCGGCCGCCACCACGGGCTTTGACCTGCATAACCTCCGGATACGTTCTGTAAGCTCAAGGTCCGCTTTGGTGCCGGTCAAAACAACCCGGATATTTTTGTGGGACAACCGGTCGCATAGATCCGCGTACAGCTCCAAAGGCCATTGCTTTGTTTTCCAGTGCGGGCTGGAGCCCGGGTGAATACCCACAAGGATCTGCTCGTGGCCGATCCAATTTTCTTTGAGAAATCGCTCTACGGACGAGCGGTCCTCGGGCGCCGTCCAGAATTCGAGGCGTTCATCGGTCGGCTTGATCCCCAGTCGCTCCAGGAGCCGGAACTGCTGGGTCACCGGCCCTTCATCCCGATCCGCTCCTTTGAGCCGCTCATTCAAAAAGAAATCGAATTTGCGCGTCGCGAAACCGATGCGCGTATGCGCCCCGCTGGCCATCGCCAGATAGTGGCTCAGCCGGTTGTTCTGGAAATCCACGACAATGTCCACGCCTTCCTCGGCCAGAAACTTTCCCATACGCATCGCGTTTTTCCATGTCCCCCATCCCCCGGCACGCTCGATCACAAACAACTCATCGATGTATGGGCATTCCTTCAGAATAATTCTGGAGGCGCGCTCAACCACCACAGACAGATGCGCCTTGGGATAAGCCTTCCGTATCGCGCGAAGCGAAGGCGTACTCAAAATCACGTCTCCGAGAGCGCTCAATTTGATCACCAGAATTTTTTTGACCTCGACGGCTTCGCGGTAAACCTCAAGCGTTTTTTCAAACATCAGCGAATCGACAAATTCAGTTTTGACCTTCCTCTTCATGTTGGCGGCAAGACGTGAGGCCGATTCCGGATCCGAAAGGATGCCGATCATGGCTTCCGCCAGGGCGGCGGGGTCTCCCGCCGTGACCAGCATCCCGTCTTTTCCGTGTTCGATCACATCAACGATACCGCCGATACGCGACGCGATCACGGGAACTCCGCAAGCGCCCGCTTCGATGAGAACCCGGCCGAAGGCCTCCTCGCCGACCGCCGGGGCGACCAAAAGATCCATCTTTCTCAAAAGCTCCGGGATTTTGGGCTGCGTCCCCATGAATTCCACGCTGGACTCGATCCTCAATTTTTGGCACAAGAGCTGGAGCTCCTCCAGATAACGCTGCCGTGAGGCCTGCCCGATGATCCAGAGTTTGGCGTTGCGAAACGTTCTCAAGGTTCGCGCCATCGCCTTGATCATCACCTTATGTCCTTTGATCGGCGTGATCCGGCCGACAATACCGACCACCACTTCACGTTTACGCGTTGCCGCCCGGATGACATCCCCGGAATTTGCGCCATCGTCCGGGGCCGCGGCGGCAGCTTCATCATGCGCGGTGAACTCGGCAAGATTCACACCGCGATGAATCAGCCGGATGCGCTGGTGTGGCACGCCGAAACGCTCCTTCATGTGACGACTGACCGCGTGGCTGATGGCAATCACGAGTTTGCCCCACCCCATGACACGGCTGAAGGCGTGGGTACCGTAAACGCCGTGACAAGTCGTCACGAGGGGCACCCGTGCTTTGCGGCATGCGATCCACGCAATCCAGGCCGGGACACGACTACGGGCGTGGACAATATCGATAGCCTCCGATCGGATGATCCGGGCCACCGTCTGCGCCTCAAAAAGGATGGAAAACAATGATTTTTTGTGAACCTTGAGAGTGTAATGAATTACCCCCGCCTCGACCAGCGCGGGCACCAGACTGCCGCCGGAAGAAATCACGACGGACTTGTGACCGTCGCGGCAGAGTACTCGGGCAAAATCAACCGTCCCCCGCTCCACGCCCCCCGAAGAAAGCTCCGGAACAATCTGAAGAATATTCATGACCGTTTGTCTCCGGACAAAAGTCGCCGCGCCGTCTCCTTGAGCACGCGGTCGTTGGATCCCGACGAATCCGACCCGCGCTGATGATTCCCAACCGCTCCGATCGCCTGTTCCAATTCATCAGGGCGGGCGGCAACAAATCCACCCTCCCGCGCCATCTCATCAATAAAACGTGTGAGTTTGTTTGAGCCTCCCGGCTTGCCCGCTGGCCATACGACAACGACCGGCTTCCCGGTCGACACCGCTTCCGATATCATGGAGATCGAATCCGCCGTTACCACCAAAAAATCCGCATCCGAAAGAATGCCATCATATGCCCCCGGCGGATTTTCGCGGCTCACGATCAGCCGTCGCGAGCACTGCGGCCACGCGCCAAGCGCGTCTTCGAGCGTCTTTTCGCATCCGGGATCCGTTCGTCGGGAAGTGGTAAGAAAAACCTCCATCTCCCGTGCCTGTGATAAACCCTTGACCCCCTCCAGTACAGCCTTGAGATCCTGAGCGCCCCATTGCGAATGCCGTGACGAACCTCCGATCAAAAGACCCATGCGGGACAGTTTCAAATCACGCGCCGGCACCGCGGCATTGCCGGTGAGAGAACCGCTCAAGGCGCCTGAAATCCGCAGCGCATTACCCCGATGGGACAAACGGTCATGTCCCGGAGCCAAAACCACGGTGAAACAGCCGGTCCCGCACTGCGGTTTTTGAATGAAAGCGCTGCGTGCGCTGTTCTCTCCTGAGAGGATGATGTTGGACGCTTCGGTGGAGGCGCCGCAAGAGATCACAATATCCCCAAACGCCCGTTCATGCGCCTTAACGGACTCCTCCGTCAGGCCGAAAC
>JADGBA010000113.1:3865-4340 GCA_015231685.1 Candidatus Omnitrophota bacterium
GTCCGCCCCAAAATCGGCCCCTCGATACAATCCCCCAAAGCTGAACCAGCCGCCGCCGCCACACACTCCGATACCTCACCGGAACCGTATGTATCCGGGCCGTCCCTCCGTGACCCTTATCCATCACGGCATCGGCCACCACCTTGCAAAGAACCTCGGATTGCTTGCGATGCCCGGCCTTGCCGTCTTCCAGGACCAGAACCTCACGGTCAGGAGAACTCTTCCAGCGCCGATGAGGCCACAACCATTGTCCGGGATGCTTGCGAATCTCCCGTTCCAGCTGCGCGGCAAAATTTCCCATCACCCGATCATCGGAATCCTCCCGTGATTGCGTCCCCGCATCGATCACATCCCCAAAATAGGCCCGGTACCGCTCCAGGTCTTCCCGGACACAAAAAACGGGCAGAATCGCCGCTTTTGACATCCTCGCGAACCGGGCCACACCCCGCGCCGTGGAGGTCTTTTTACCAAAAAA
>JADGBA010000114.1 GCA_015231685.1 Candidatus Omnitrophota bacterium
CGCCGCGGTGGCGTACCTGCCGATGCAAAAGATGGGCGGGGATTATGCCAAGTTTGTCGCTCGGAAGAGTCATGAGACCCTTTTTATGATTTGTGATGTGACCGGACACGGGATGCCGGCGGCGCTGGCCGTGAACCGTGTCCATGCGGAATTTGAACACCTGGCGCGCACCGCGATGGGGCCGGGCGCAATCCTCAAGGAGCTCGATGTTTTTGTGACACGAAACTTTGAGGGGACCGGGATCTACTTGAGCGCTTTCGCGTGCCTTCTGAATTCAGAACGGGGGACCCTTTCCTACGCCAGCCACGGGCATCCCGCCCAGTATCTGTGCGCGATGGATTCCGGAAAGCTCACCAAGCTCAACTCCACCGCGGCGCTTCTGGGGATACAGATTCCTCCCGAGGGGGACACCGAGCGGACCCTTCCGATGGAGGGAGACAGCCAGATCCTTCTATTCACCGACGGCCTGCCGGAATCGGCGAACAGCTCCGGCACTCAGTACGGCACCGTGCGTCTGGAGGATTTTATCCGGGCACATCGCGCGCTCGATGCGGAAGAATTCCTGAGAGAGCTTGTCGCGGACATGAAGCATTTTCGCAGCGGCAAGGTCCAGGATGATATATTTATCGTGAACATACGCATCAAAATCAAAAAGGGAGAGCTCTCTTGAAGATTCTGATTCTTTTGGCCCATCCGTCACCGGGAAGTTTCAATCACGCGATCACCGATGCCGTTCGGGCGGCGCTTGAGGCGAAGGCGCACACCGTGATAGTCCACGATCTCTATGCGGAACGGTTTGATCCGATGCTTCCGGGAGAGGAAATCCCCAAAACCGCCGCATTGGATCCGGTGGTGCAACGCCACATCCGGGAGTTGTCCGAGGCCGAGGGCGTCGTCGTGGTGCATCCCAATTGGTGGGGGCAGCCGCCGGCGGTTCTCAAAGGGTGGATGGACCGGGTCCTGCGGCAGGGAACCGCGTACACCTTCGGCCGGAATGACAAGGGGGAGGGGGTGGTGATCGGTCTTTTGAAGGCGCACGCCGCCGTTGTGTTCACCACAGCCAATACGCCACAGGATGCCGAAGACCGGCTCTACGGCGATCCGCTGGACGGTCTCTGGAAAAAATGCGTTTTCGGCTTTTGTGGTGTTTCCCGAGTGATCCGCAAAAACTTCACGTCCGTCATCATGAGCACGGACGAGGTGCGCCGCGCGTGGCTTGACGAGGCACGGCAGACGGTCGCGGAAGCCTTCCGGGGATGAAATCCCGCCGCGTTCTCACGGTTACGCTTAATCCCGCGGTGGACCGCCTCCTCAAAATTCCGGGATTTCGCGCCGGAGGCGAATTCTTGCATCGGGAAGAGTGTTTGAGCGCGGGTGGCAAGGGGATCAACGTTTCGCGGGCGCTAGAGGTGCTCGGCGTCGAAACGCTGGCGGCCGGCCTTGCCGGCGGGGCGGCGGGGGATTTGATACGCGCCGAGCTTTTTAGAGAAAAGATACCCTGTGAGTTTGTCGGTTTGAGCGGCTCGAGCCGGACGAATCTCACGGTGATGAGCGAGCGCGGGCGCCTGACGCGGATTCTCGAATCCGGGCCGAGTGTGAACCGGCGTGAACTTGAGGCTTTCTTCGAGATGTTCCGGCGGCGCCTCGCCGGGTGCGCGTGGGCGGTCTTCAGCGGCCGGGGTCTCGCCGGAGCCGGGGCTGATGTGTATGCGCGGCTTATTCGTATCGCCAATCGGGCCGGCGTCAAGACCGCATTGGACGCTTCCGGCCCGGAACTCGTGGAGGGGTTGTCGGCAAGCCCGCACCTTCTCAAGATCAATATCAAGGAAGCCGGTGAGGGGCTGGGACAGCGCCTGGATTCCCGAACGGCCGCCAAAAGCGCTCTTGTGGAAATCCGCGCCCGTTGTTCGGGGCCCGCCGTGATTACGCTGGGAAGCCGCGGGGCCGTTGGCGGTGATGATGACGGAATCTGGTGGGCGGCGCCGCCGCGAATTCGCTCACGCAACAATGTCGGTTCGGGTGACGCCTTCCTGGCGGGGTTTATCGCCGCGGACCTGGCCGGCAGTGATTTGCGGAAGTGTCTTGTCTGGGCGACGGCCTGCGGAGCCGCCAATGCCATGGGTATTCAGCCCGGCGCCATTGACAAAAAAGTGGTGAAGGAATTGAAAAGTCGCGTTACAATCAGTGAAATTTAAAAAAAAGGAGTTCCATCATGACCGAAGGCAATGATTTGGGCAAAACTTCCATAGGAATGCAGCCGAACCTGGCGGCGCTTTTGAGCTATCTTTTTGGGATCGTTACGGGCATTATTTTGTACATCATCGAGCGTGAGAACAAGTTTGTGCGCTTTCATGCCATGCAGTCGATTCTGACGTTCGGCGCCCTGTTTGTTCTGGGGATTCTTCTCGGTTTTATTCCCGCGATCGGCCTTGCCCTGATTCCGGTTCTCTGGGTCCTCAATATTGTTCTCTGGGTGGTCCTCATGATCAAGGCCTACCAGGGGGAGCGGTTCAAGCTTCCCGTCATCGGAGACATTGCCGAGAAGAACAGCTGATTCCGAGATGAAATCCGACCGCATCAAAAAGGGCCTGGAGCGCATGCCCAACCGCGCGCTTCTCTATGGCGCGGGACTGCATACATCCCACATCGACCGTCCCTTCATCGGCATTGCCTCTTCCTTTACGGATCTGGTTCCCGGCCACATCAACATGAGGACCCTGGAACGCTACATCGAACGCGGGGTGGAAAGCTCGGGCGGAACGCCCTTTATCTTCGGGGTTCCGGGCATCTGCGACGGGATTGCGATGGGCCATGAGGGGATGCGGCAATCCCTGCCTTCGCGGGAGTTGATCGCGGACCTGGTGGAGTGCGTGCCTTCGGCGCATGCCTTGGACGGTCTCGTGCTTCTCACCAATTGCGACAAGATTACTCCGGGCATGATTATGGGGGCGTTGCGCCACGATATTCCGGTGGTGGTGGTGACTGCGGAACCGATGCTCGCGGGCCCTTACGGCAAACGCCGGCTGTCCCTCGTGCGGGACACCTTTGAGGCCGTGGGCCGATTCAAGGCCGGAGGCATGGGAGAGGATGAGCGCTCCTGCCTGGAAATGGAGGCCTGCCCCTCCTGCGGCTCCTGCCAGGGGATGTACACCGCCAATACGATGGCGTGTTTGTCCGAGGCCATGGGGCTTTCGCTGCCGCACTGTGCGGCGACGCCGGCGGTTTTGAACCGCAAAATCCGTATTGCTTACGAAAGCGGCCAAAGGGTCGTGGACCTTGTCAGAGAGGGTGTGTCCATCCGCAAGATCGTGACGAAGAAGTCTCTGGAGAACGCCATCCGTGTGGATATGGCGCTCGGGGGTTCGAGCAACACGGTTCTGCACCTCATGGCTATCGCGCATGAGGCGCGTGTGAAATTGAGTTTGAAGGATTTTGACCGTATTGCCAAGACCAGTCCGCACATCTGCAACATGCGTCCGGGCGGAGAGCACTTCATGGAGGATTTGGACCAGGCCGGCGGAATTCCGGCAGTGTTGAAGCGATTCGCGAAGGTGCTCAATGACGGTCCGACAGTGTCGGGACTGAAGACTTTGCAGATCGCCGCGCGCGCGGTAGTCAGCGATGAGGATGTGATCCGGCCCCTGTCGAAGTGCTACCACAAGGAAGGCGGCATCGCCATTCTCTACGGGAATCTTTCGCCGGAAGGCTGCGTGATCAAACAGTCCGCGGTGGACGAGGATATGCGGACTTTTACGGGGAAGGCGAAGGTTTTTGAATCCGAAGAGAGCGCGATGAAGGCCATTCTGGGAGGCGGGATTCCCAAAGGATCGGTTGTCGTGATCCGATATGAGGGCCCCGCCGGCGGTCCCGGAATGCGTGAGATGCTTTCTCCGACATCGGCGATCGTCGGCATGGGTTTGTACAAGCATACGGCCCTCATTACTGACGGCCGGTTCTCCGGGGGAACGCGGGGGCCGTGCGTGGGTCACGTCTCGCCCGAAGCCGCAGCCGGTGGGCTGATCGCATATCTTCGAAACGACGACCGGATCACGGTGGATATTCCCAACCGCCGTTTGACGGCCCATCTCTCTGCCGCGGAAATCAGCCGGCGAAAAAAGGAATTGCGGCCCCCAAAGAAAAAAAAGCTCTCCGGATTCTTGAGCCGTTATGCCCGTATGGCCTCATCGGCTTCCACCGGCGCTGTTTTAAAGGAATAAATTTGCCTTGGGATTGGTATGTGCGCAAGGTGTCAATGAAAATGAGACACTCGACGAATTTATTTATGCTCCATCGCC
>JADGBA010000008.1:0-10978 GCA_015231685.1 Candidatus Omnitrophota bacterium
AAAACCAGGACCAAAAACAGGAACAAAACCAGAACCAAAACCAGGACCAAAACCAGGACCAAAACAAAGACCAAAACAAAGACCAAAACAAAGACCAAAACCAGGACCAGAATAACAATCAAAACCAAGACCAGAACCAAGACCAGAACCAAGACCAAGACCAGAATCAGGACCAAAACAAAGATCAAAAGCAGAATCAGGACCAGAGCGGTAAGGATGACAAGGGTCAGGGGCAGTCGCAAAACGAGGGCGAGGATCAGGAACAGCCGGATGACGGGAGTGGTGAAAAAGATCCGAATAAAGACCAAAACGGCGACCAGAAGGATGACCAAAAACAGGATCAGGAAGGCTCACAGAATCCCGACAACCCAAAAGACGGGGAGGACCAAAAAGAACCGCAGGGCCAGAATAATCAAGAGAAGCAGGATTCCCCGGACAAGCCGGACGACCAGCAAGGGAAGGGCGGTGGCGGGGAAGAGGGGCCCGAGCAGCCGGCACAGCCCGAAGAAGGTGAGGGACCTATGCCGCAACCGGATGACAGAGGCGGGCAAGCTCCTGAGCCCAAGCCCGATGCCAACGGTAAGCCGCTCCCGGCCCATTACGAAAATATTTTGAACGCGCTGGAAAATGACGAAGGTCAGCTTATGCGCGCACGTCAAACCGAAGGACAGCCCCGCCGCGTATACCGTCAAAAAGACTGGTAGACGTCACCCCGATCGAATCGTCCAATTTTGGGTCTTCTTGTGGTACATTATTTATTAAATTACTTATGAATAGTCAAAAGAGCTCGGAGAATGAAAGCCTTCAGACCCTTTATTCGCAACACCTTTGCGGGACTCATGATTGGCGGATTTATGTGCTGGGGCGCGGTTTTTGCCGCCGCAGAAGTCAGTATTGAGACCAGCATTCAACCGTCCCGCGCTGCTGTAGGCGAGCCGTTTCGCCTGACCATCGTAGTGACGGGTGCCGGCGCAGGCGTCCGGCCTCCCAAGCTTCCTGAATTCGACACCTTCAGATCATATTCCCAGGGTCATTCTGAAGAGGTTTCTTTCATCAACGGAAAAACCACCTCCCGGAGTGTTTTTCAATATGTTTTGATTCCCAGCGAGCCCGGCCATCAGCGCATTGATGGCATTGAGGTCGAAGTGGGGAACCGAAAGTATCAGACGGGTGTGCTTGAGGTGGACGTGGAGGGGGCTTCTCAAGCCGCTGCTTCAAAGGTGGCGCGACCCCAGGCGACCGTGGTTCCCCCGGCGGACCGGTCCCTGCCTCCGGAGTATATGACCGGGCAGGAAATTTTTGTTAAAGCGTGGGTGGATCGCGAAGAGGTCTATATCAATCAGCCGGTTTATCTGACCTATACGATTTATACGAGGACTTCGGCGACATTTAAGGGGTTTGATGATGAGCCGGTGACAACGGGGTTCTGGGTGGAGGAATTTCCGCCGCAGGGTTTGGCCACCCGCCACGAAAAGAATATCGGCGGATACCGGTATGTGATTGCAGACGTGAGAACGCTGGCCCTCTTCCCGACGCAGGCGGGGGAATATGAAATTGTGCCGGGAACGCTGAAGGCGGATGTGGAAGTGCGGGAAGGCGATCCTTTTCAGAGGTTTTTCTCCAGGGATATTTTTGGGCGCCGGGTGTATCAGACCCGGAACGTGGTGACGCGGGTTGAGCCGAGACTCCTGCAGACGGAGACGGTCCCGATTCATGTAAAACCGTTTCCGGCCGCGGGGATGCCGGAGGGTTTTAAAGGCGCTGTCGGCCGGTACACGCTGGAGGCTTCTGTGGATCAGACGCGCGTGGATGCCGGACAGCCCGTGACGCTCGTGGTTAAACTGAGCGGTGAAGGCAATCTCAATATTGTCGAAATGCCCAAAATTCCCGATCTGACTGATTTTAAGATCTATGATTCGGCGAGCTCGCTCGATTTGCGTAAAGACCGCTTTGTCGTGGAGGGACAAAAAGTCCAGGAGACGGTGCTGGTTCCCAGGAGACCGGGGAGTTTTGAGGTGCCGAGTTTGTCCTTTGTCTATTTTGATCCGGTTCGGGAGCAGTACGTCACACTCAAAACCCGCTCGGTCAAGATTGAGGTGGAGGGGGATCCTGACGCGATGCCGGAGGCGGCGCCTTCTCCGAACACCGCGTTACCGGCCGCGCCCGCACCCGCGTCTCCTTCGTCCGTCCCGCTTCTGGCTGAGGATATCCGTTACCTTCAAATCACACCCGATTCTTCGAAGGGGCTGGGGACGCCGCTTTTTTTGACCCGAAGGTATTGGATGTTTTTGGCGTCCGCAATGGGACTCGCGCTCTTCTTTATCCTGGCCGGATGGATCGCCGGATGGCTCCGAAACAGTTCCGGCGGGAAGCGGCACCGGCGGTCTCTCGCTGTGGCCCGAAAGCGCCTCCAGAAGGCACGCCCGCATCTGCGTCCGGGACAGGAAAAGCAGTTTTATCAGGCCCTCTCCAAATCCGTTCACGGGTATTTCGGGGACAAGCTCGGGTTGGATGCCGGCGCGGTGAGTCTGGGTGTGATCGAAAGCCGGTGGCAGCAAAAGTGTTCCGCGGAGGATTTGCTGAGGATTCGGCAGCTTTTTGCCGAAATGGATTATGGACGCTTCGCTATCGCCAACGCTTCGTTTGAGGAAATGAAGAAGAGTTTTGAGAATGCGGCGGATTTGATGTCCGACCTGGAGCGTAAGCGCATATGAGACACAAAAGCCGGATCATTCTGTGTCTGGGGTTGGGTATTCTGTGGGGGGCGTTGGTATCGGCGGCTTCGCAGGATGCGTCCGGCGCGCCCTGGGCCAAGGCGGTTTTGGAATACCAGTCCGGCCGATACGCGGCTTCTGCGAAAATTTTTGAGGATATCCGACGAAGCGGATTCGAAAGCCCCGGACTTTATTACAACCTGGGGAACGCCTATTTTCGTTCCGGAGAAACCGGTGAGGCGATCTGGGCTTACGAGCGCGCCCTCAGACTTGATCCGCGGAGCGAGGACACGCGCTGGAATTTAAGCATTGCGGAGAAGACGCTCACGGAACGGCCGGATGTGACACCTTCCGCGCCCGATGCTTTGGGTTGGATCGTGCATTATTTGCGCTATCTCAGTTCCGATGAAATCGCTCTTGCGCTTGCGGTTTCGGTGGGACTCTTTGCTCTGGGAGTCATCGGGAAGCGCGTTCTGCCTCCGGCGAAATCCTTTTTTGGGAAGCTGGCGGGTCTCTCAATGGTTCTGGTGCTTTTGACAGGTTCAATGACCGCGATCCGATGGAACGAGATCCGGACGCCGCTGGCGCTCATCCGCAGCGCCGAGGCGGTTGTGCGCTACGGTCCCGCAAGCTCAAACACCAGCGCGTTTGTTCTGCATGAAGGGGCGAGGGTGAGAATCGAGAAAGAGAGCGGGGGATGGGTTTTTGTTCGATTTGGGGCCCGCCAGAGCGGTTGGCTTCCAGCCGAAAATATTCTGAAGGTCTGAACGGGGGCGGATGTATGTCGTATTTATGGCGGAATTTTTTGAAGATGATTTTTCGGCCACCCTTTTTGAGGGCCGTGGCAGTGTATCTCGCCGCCCGGGTGTTTAAACGCGGCCGGGGGATCAGCGACTCGTTTTCGGAACGGTTGCCTTATCCGGTGATGTTCAAATGTCCCTGGGCACGCAACTCCACGCCGTTGGAGAGGTCCTCGGTGGCGATCGTGAGTGTCGCGGGGCTTTTTGTGAAGGGGCAACCCCCTTTTGACCGGCACGGGCTCTGGGGGGACTTTGGTTATCGGGTCATTCATCGTGATATTCCGTCGCAACGATACACCGCAGGCGATCCGACGCTGGACGCCCGGCTCGCCCTTCTGGATCAGAATATGCTTTGCCCCGTGGAGCGGCTGGTCGAGCTCTCGCATCGCGGTGTGATTCGGGAGGCCGCCCGTCAGCATTACAGCTTTGCGGCTTTTTCTGCCCGACTGGGCAGGGTAATGGACGGCTCCGCCAAGGATGTCTCACGCAGGCTCCGCTATGAAGGCGTGGATAAGGCTGTTATTTTGCCGGGGTCTGTACTGGCGCAGACGGTTGCGGGATTGGTTCAACGGGCCATTGAAGAGGAGGGGATTCCGACGGTATCCCTCCTGTACAGCCCGGAAGCGGTGAGATGTCTGAATCCGCCGCGAGCGTGCCTTTTGGCCGAAGGCTCTCTGTCCAAGCTGGAGGCGCTCCTGGACCCGTCCGCTCAATTGAAGCTCCTCAGGGCCCTGCTTGACCGTTTTGATGCCGCACGCTCGCCGGGTGACTTTGTGCGCGTTTTTGTTGATTCGGAGTCGCGTCCGGCACCTCCATCCGGACGGCAGCCGCGTTCGCGCGATCAGGTCCGAATGTCTTCGCAGGGAGATTTGTTTCAATGAGGCGCCGCGAAGGCCTCCCCGGGATTTTGAGAGCGGGGGTTCTCCTGTTTGCGGGGTGCTTGATCGCCTTCAAAGCGGCGGGCGCACCCGAGCCTCTGAAGCTTCTCGTTATCGGGGAACAGCCGCCGTATCACTGGCAGACTTCTTCCGGCACCACTAAAGGATTTGATATTGATTTGGCGAATAACGTTGGAGAAATCCTCGGCCGACCCGTGACCATCCGGCAGGTCAACGAAACGGAAGCCAGAGGTCTTGTGGCATCAGGCGATGCTGACGCCGTGATCGGGCTCCCGGACAACAAGGCTGGCCGTACCTTTTTTGATTACTCATCACCCTATCTGGTTCAGAAAACCCGCATTTTTGTGAGAGAGGGTACCGCCTTTGTCCGGAAGCTGACGGACTTGCGGGGGCTTCAGGTGGGCGTTGGTAAGGGGGCGGATGTTTCGGATTATCTGTCGATTATCCCGAGAGTAAGAGTGGTCACTGAAGCCGATGCCGAGGCCGGTCTCAGAAGTCTATTGAACCGGGAAACCACGGTTTTTTTGGGAGATGAATACGAATGTGAGTATGTGATACAGACGATGCGGCTGGCCGGCCTTGAGACGGTTGGCGGGCCCATTCTGGTTCGTCGGAGGGTTTTGGCCGTTCGAAAAGGCAATGCGGAACTGCTTGGATCGATCAACGACGCTCTGGACCGGATGAAGGGTGATTTGCGCCTGCAGACCATTGCCGGGAAATGGTTTGCCCGTCATATCCGCTGGGCGGGCCTGGGAACCAGGGAATTAATTGTGCTTCTGGTGGTGCTGGGTGTGGCGGCCGCGGTACTTTTGGTGACGGTCATTTGGAATCATAAGCTTTCCCAGGCGGTGGACGTTCGCACTCGCGAGCTTCAGGCGGAGCACGCGCATTTTGAGAATATCTTTGAGCACGCTTCCGACGGGATTGTTCTTCTGGATGCCGACAGTTGCCGGGCAACCCACGCGAACAAGGCCTTTGAGGAGATTCTGGGTTTTACGGAGGAGGAGCTCAAAAAAATCGAACTGAGTGAGCTTGATGCTTCCAGCGAACGGCATTTTGCCAATCAGATCCATCGCGCGACGGCGTGCCGTGAAAGCGTTCTTTTTGAGGCCAGGCTGTTGAACAAGACCCGTGAGCCGGTGGACCTGGTGATTCACGCGCGGGCTTTTCCGTTCGGGGACAAGCCTATGGTGGAAGCGATCGCGCGTGATGTGACCGAGAAGAAAAAGCTCGAGGCTATGAAGGACACGATCTTGCAGGACGTGGCGCACGAGCTTAAGACGCCGATGGCGAAATTATCCATGTCCATTCAGCTCCTGGAGAAGAAGATGCCTCCGGCTCTGAGAGAACCGTTTGAGAAACATTTTGATGTAGCGAAGCGATCCGTCCTTCGGTTGCAATCGACCATTGAGGGTATTCTTAATCTTTCCCGGTTGGAGTCCAAAGCAACTTCGGTTCAAATGGATATTTTTGTTTTGCAGGAGGTTGTTCAAAACGTGGTTCAGGAGCTTCAGATGTTTGCTGACCGCAAGAATATCGGGCTTGAGAACCATATGCCCTCGGAACCGGCGCTCATTCAGGGGGATCTCGAGATGATTCGAAGGCTTTTTGTGAATCTGATACACAATGCGATCAAATTCACTTCCGAAGGAGCGGTGGCTCTGGGGATGGAATCCGACGGGCAATTCGTGAAAGTGTCGGTCAAGGATACCGGGATTGGTCTGGAGAAGCATGAGTTGTCCAAAATCTTCGACCGATTTTATCAGAAGTCCGCCGCGTATGAGGGAAGCGGCGTGGGACTGACGATTTGTCAAAAAATCGTAACGTTTCATAATGGGGTCATCTGGGCCGAAAGTGACGGTCCGGGATTCGGAACATCGATGCTCGTGATGTTCCCGCTTTTTCAAACAGAATCCGGCCGTGATGCCGATCAGTGACAAGGAGGACGACGTGCCCAGTCCGACAGCCAGCACCAAGCGCGTAAGTTGGGATGTCTACTTTATGAGAATTGCCAGGGAAGCTTCTCTGCGCTCGACGTGTGACCGCAAATTCGTCGGAGCGGTGATTGTGCGTGACCGTACGATTCTGTCCACGGGATACAACGGCTCCATCCGGAATATGCCGCATTGCAGTGAGGCGGGGCACATGATGGACAATAATCACTGCGTGGCGACGATCCATGCGGAAGCCAACGCGATCCTGCAGGCCGCCAAGAACGGGGTTATGATCGACGGGGCGACGATTTACACAACCGCCAGCCCTTGCTGGAATTGCTTCAAGCTGATCGCCAACGCCGGGATTCGCCGCATCTGTTACGGTGAATTCTATCGGGATGACAGGATCTTCGAGGTCGCCAAGCGCCTTCAAATCCATTTGGATGAAGTCCGGGTGGAAGCATAGCAAACGTGGCTGATTCTCTCAGGTTGATCCGGATTCCGGTGGGTCGAATGGGCAATTTTGCTTATCTTGCGGGGGATGCCGCCTCCGGCGAGGCGGTCGTTGTGGATCCGGGGTGGGACGGCGAAGAATTAATCCGCCGTGCCTCACAAGAAGAGCTGACGATTCGCGCTGTCTTGCTAACACACGGCCACTACGACCATTCGGGGCAGGCCCGGGCGATGACTGATTTGCTGAACGTGCCGGCTTATGTGGATCCACGCGATGAGGCACTTCTTCCGGCACGTCCCGCGCGGCTTCTCTGGCCGGCGGACGGCCTGATTCCGGTGATTCCTCAAGTCTCAATCAAAGCCATTCATACGCCCGGACACACCCAGGGTTCCAACTGCTTTCTGATCAACGATAAACATCTCCTGACGGGGGACACACTCTTTGTTGGCGCTTGCGGGCGGTGCGATTTGGAGACGTCAGATCCGGAAGAAATGTACCGGAGTCTTTCGGAGAGGCTTGGGTATCTTGCTGATGATGTGAAAGTGTATCCGGGCCATGATTATGGCGATACACCGGCCTCGACCATGGGGAACGAAAGACGGACCAATCCGTATCTCATGTGTACTAGCCTGGAGCGGTTTTTGAGAATGCGGAGCGGGTAAGGCGGGTCGAAGGCCGGTTAGACTACAAGAAGTTTGGCCGGGTCAAAGCCGTTGAAGCCGGGAACCGCGCTTGCTGAAGAATACGCGCCGATGTTCTTGACGTAGACCGCGTCTCCGACATAGAGTTCCGGGATTTCGGCGTTAAGTGCCAGTGTGTCAAACGAATCGCAGGTGGGACCCGCCAGGGTGCTTAAGATTTTTTGGCCGCGTCTCAACGTCTTGAATTCATAGCGGCAGTGATCAAACACCATTCCCGAAAAGTCCTGATAAACCCCGTCGTTAAGATAGTAGTAATTTTTGTTGTTACGGAAAGCACGCCCGATCACCTGGGTTACAAGTATCCCCGCGGGGCCTGCCAGAAATCGCCCCGGCTCGGCAATGAAGCGGACGTCCCGGGAGAAATGGTTCTTCAGTGACTGGCGGATTTGGGAGGCCATGCGTTCGAAGTTGACACCGATTTCGTTGTCAAAATGCTGAATCGGAAAACCCCCGCCGATATCCAGCACCTTGAGCCGTATATCCCGATCGCGAGCCGCTTCAAAAATATCTGCGGCGAGTTCGATGGCCTGAAGATAATTCTCCGTGTTCTTGGATTGCGAACCCACATGGAAGCTCACGCCGAAGGGGATGAGGCCGAGCGAACGTGCCTTCTCCAGAAGATACGCCGCCTGATCGGGGTCCGCGCCGAACTTCAGAGAAAGCTCGACCACGCTTCCCGAATTCGCGACTTTGATCCGCACGAGTACCCGGGCCCTCGGAAAATGTTTGGCGATTTTGTAAAGCTCGGACTCGTTGTCAAAGGTCATCATCCGGACCCGGCGCCGGCGCGCGGTGACGATGTCTTCCGGCGTTTTGATGGTGTGGGCAAAGATAATGCGGTCGGAAGGGGCCCCGAGCTTCAGCACGTGCTTCATCTCCGCGGCGCTGGCAACATCGAAGCCCGCGCCGAGCTTCAGAAAAGTCCGGAGAATTTTGGGGTGGGGATTGGCCTTCACGGCATAGAAGGGCGTCACTTCCGGCAGGGCCTTGCGGAAGCGCTCGAACTGTCGTTCGAGCTGACAACGTTTGATGATCATGAACGGCGTCCGATGCTTTTGGAGCATCGAACGCACCAGGTTCTCGATACCGCTGGCGGTTAGTTCCGCTTTAGACTTCAGCGGGCTGAGACTGAGCGGCGGCTTTTTCACGGATGTCGATGGTTTCTGTCGGATCAACAAGAAACGTGGCGAACTGCCAGACTTCGTCGTCTTTGGGGCGCGGCATATCGAATTTGGTGAATTTGGTGTTGAGGTTCTTCAGCGGCGTCCAGTCCACCGGGTCGGAAACAAACGGCCCTAGATAAGGCCGGGCAACCCCCAGAATCTCTTCGTGGTCAATGTCGTCCGGGAGGTTGAATCCGCGCCTCGGATTCTTCATCATCCAGATGGCGGCGGCAACGACGGAGATCGCGACCTGGAGGGTGGTGGCGTTCTGATCCGGCACCAGACGGCGGGTTTCTTCGATATCCAGAAGGCTTCCGCACCACCAGGATTTGAAGTCGTGTCCCATGAGAAGCACGCCCAATTCATCGCGGCCGGAGGTGATCTCGTTGTTCATGATGCGCTGACGCTCCTGCAGACGATACTGACGCATCTCGAGTTCCTTGAGGGAGACGATCGCCACGTCCGCGGGACAGTACGCGTAATGCACCGTGGGCCGGTAAACCGCTTTGTCGCCCTCCCAAACGGTCAGGCGGTCCGAGATACTGAAGGCCTCACCGTGGCGGACGACCATACCGGTGATTTCTCCGCACGGCACCCAGGACCGCACCAGGGTTTTCATGCCAAGCGTGCCAAGGCAAATCTGGTTGCGGGGGCCGGTTTTGTGGAAGAAGGCGTTTTTGGGTACGAGAAATTCGTGGGTTCCCCAGCCGAGCTCCGCGGGGGCCACGCCTTCCTCGAAGAAGCCCTCGATACTCCATGTATTGACGAATTCGTTGACTTCCTTGGGTTGATTGGTGATTTGCGTATCCCGCTCACTGATGTGAATGGTTTTGACGCCGGTGTGACGCGCGATTTGGGCGAAGTTCTTGCTGTTCACAGCCTCTTTGAGGGCGTCGATTCGCGTATCCTTGGGTTTTTCGTTGATGATTTTTTCGGCAATACCCAGAAGCGCGTGTTTTGTGAAGTGGGAGACAAGACCGGGATTGGCGCCGTGATCCACCACGGAGGTCGTTCCCGTGTTATCGCCCCAGGCCGCGAGCATTTTGCGTAATTCCATGTGGCGGCAGTAGAGTGTGTACCGCGTGGGATCGTTGCGTTGCTCGTCCTTGTAAGGGTCCCATTCCTCGACGGAGGTGTTCACGTACAGCACCTCATGCTCGCGGCACCATTCCAGCATCGCGATGCATTCGATATTCCAGGCAAGATCAATGATCAGATCGCCGGGACCGACATAGCGGGGGAGGAGTTCTTTGTAATTTTCCTTCGTGACGCGATCGGACACATACTTCACGCCGTGATCCAGCGCGTCTTTAACGCGAGCGCGATTGTCAACAAAATCCATAATGGTGATCTTGGCCGCCGGCATTTCGATAAGCTTCAAGACCAGGGGAACGGCGCATTGAGAAACAGAGCCGCAACCGATGATGAGTATCTTGCCTTCAAACTTCATTGTAGCCTCCTTAAATTAACTCAGTGTCCGATAAACAATGAACGCATTGTATCTTTTTTGGGGAGGAGAATTCAAAAAGAATCTGCGTCTGAAGAGCAAAAACGCGTCCCCGGCCTGACTCGAACAGGCGACCCCCTGCTTAGAAGGCAGGTGCTCTATCCAGCTGAGCTACGGGGACAAGCAAACCGATAGCCGGTAAGTTCATCGGGGCGACTGGATTCGAACCAGCGACTTCTTGCTCCCAAAGCAAGCGCTCTAGCCAAGCCGAGCTACGACCCGGAATATTCCTAAAAAACGACTCAAGATATCGGAATACCAGAGGCTCGTCAACAGGTAATTGCAAAAAGCAATGTAAATAAATAAAAAATATAGATAAATAATTTGTCAACTATTGAAAGGTTGTGATAAATATGGCATACATATGAAAGCAGATAGTCATAAATATTTGGATCAAAGGATATCAAACGGTGCTTAATGGGATCGGCTCATAGAAAATCACATCACGGATGGTTCGCGACTTTATTGGGGGTGGGCATGGTGTCCGTTGCCCTTCATTTGACGCTCGTCGCGCAAGCTGCGGATGAGGGATGGCAGAGTTTTGATAACCAGACGGGTCTGGACCAATCTTTTGTCAGAGGCTACGTGCAGCGGGAATACCTGAACAAATTTGATAACGAGCTCGAGGAGCTTGAAAAACGGATTTCAGAACACCTTGAGGACGCGGAACAGGCGCGAAAGGATTTGGCAGAAAATCCCGCTGTAGAGATTTTGGAATCGCCCGAAATTGTCAAGGAAGGCAAGTATGCCGAGGCTTTTCGATTCTCCCACGAAGCGCGCGCGGGTGTCGTGTATGATTCCAACCG
>JADGBA010000008.1:11007-21430 GCA_015231685.1 Candidatus Omnitrophota bacterium
TCTTATCGACCCCAAATGACCTGGAGTTCAGGGTCGGAGGAAGCCAAGGGGTTATACATAGAGAGTTCATACGCCCCGGAGATTGTGCTTGACGCAGGAATCGAGGGGAAGAGCGGCGTAGAATTTGAGGATTTATTGCGCCAGGATCTTGACGCGCGCGCTCTCTGGCGGGGTGAGAAGCTGACCATGCACGTAGAAAATCGCTTTCAACCGCGAACCAAGTTTTCTACGCAAGACCGTGCCGACCTGAATTCGGAAGGCAATCATGTGAATTCGCTTACAGACCAAGCGGGCGCCGGATTCGGGTACCAATGGAACCCCAAGCTGCGTTTTGATTTTCGGTATGGGTTTGAATACCACTTGTATCCCATAGAAATGAACGAGGGACTGCGCGGCGTTGACTCCAATAATGTGAGGACTGAGAGCTATTCCTACGGCATCACCTATGATCCGAGCCCGAAGACGCGCCTGAAGCTGGGGTACCTGAATGAGGATGCGGATTATTTTGAGGGGGGCGTCTTCGCTTCGCAGGTTCATGAAGTTTCGGGGGAACTCTTGATGAGGATTACGCCCAAAACCGCGATCAGCCAGTCGCTGGCCTATCAGTATTTTGATTACAGTTGGGATCGCCTTTTGGGCAATGAGGGGCTTAGGTACCGCATGGCAGTCGACTACAAGATCAATCCCAAAATCCGGTTGACCGGCTATTTGATGCGCGAGCTTCGGGAGGATCTCTCCCTTAGAGGGTTTGCCGATGATTCAGGATCGGTTCTGAAGCTCGAGCGGTCCGCGGGAGCGCGGCTGGATGCGTTTTTGAGCCCGTCCGTGCGTTTGGCGCTGGATGCGCGCCTGGTGGCGGACGAGAGCGAGAGGAGCTTTTTTCTTCCTGGGATTCCGGGTTCAGGGCAGACGATTCTGGAGCCGCTGACGGAGGATGAATATTCCTGGGGCGCGTATTTGAACTGGAAATTTATGCTTAACGCCGATTGGTTTTTGGGTTACCGGTACATCAATCGGATTTCCAACGATGCCGGCAAGGAACACCAAAACCATCAGATCCGCTCATCCGTGAGGTGGCTTTTTGGATAAATCATTCAGGAGCCTCAAATTCTCTTTGACGTGCATTCTGTGCGTCATGCTGTTCGGAAGCGCTTCAGGCGCTTTCGCCTCTCAGGACGAGAACAATATGATTATTGACCGTGTCCGGGCCGGGGACAAGTTGAACATCATTGTTCAAAAAGAAGAAGACCTCACCCGACTTTTTACGCCATATTCGATTGGTTATGAAGTCAACGGTAAGGGCGAGCTCGTCTTTCCTTTAATAGGAAAGATTCAGGCAGCCGGAATGTCGCTTGAAGAATTACGCGGTGTACTTGAAGAGCGTCTGGCTGAGGACTATCTGGTTGAGCCGCATGTGGAAGTATATTACTTCAGGACGGATGACGCGGAGACGGCCAATTCGGTTTCCGCTTTAGGAGCCGTTAAGAACACCGGTGTTTATGCGTACTATTCAGAAATGAAGCTGACGGACCTAATATCGACGGCTGGAGGCTTTTCTCTTGTGAAGTCGGATGATCGGGGTAACCGAATGAACAGTCCGGCGACCGAGAGCGTGCAGGTCGCCCGACGATTACCCGACGGGAAGCGCCGGGTGAGCGTCGTGAATGTGGATGATATTTATTCCGGCCAACGCACTGATATCCCGCTGGAAGTCGGAGACATCGTGATTGTGCCGTGGAAAAGCGTTGCCAACAATTACGCGGTGACCGGCAAGGTGAAGCAGGAAGGGTCTTTTGATTATTCGGAGGGGATGACTCTTTTGAAGGCCATCTCCATGGCTGGGGGATTTGCGGAAACGAGGGATTATTGGGGCAGACTGCTGGAGGAAGCGGATAAAGAGGCTGTTAAGATCGTTCGTTTTGATGCGAATCAAGAGAGAACCACAATCGTCGTAAACGCCAAGGATATTATGGAAGGATCTACCACAGATTATCCGATTTTGCCGGGCGATATGGTGGTGGTCCCAAAAATGGAAATCGCCGACCAGGCGTCAATTTTGGGGCAGGTGAACCGCCAGGGGAATTACCCGCTTCTTCCGAAAATGTCTGTGGTACGGCTTATCTCCGAAGCGGGTGGCGTGACCCGGTTGGCGGACATGGGGCGGGTCCGTGTGACCCGGGTTACGGCCGACGGTTCCAAGACGGTGTTTGAGGTAAGGGTGAACGAGATTCTCGCCGGGAAGTCTCCTGATGTGGAGCTTGAGCCCGGAGACGTAGTGTATGTGCCTGAAATTATGTTTTAGGAGGATACGATGAGCGAGGACTTCTTTTCGCAGGCTCCGGAAGGCGAACAACCCTTTGAGATGCCGGACTGGCTGGAATATCTCCATATTCTCAGAGCGAGCTGGCGGATTCTGAGCGCGCTGACAGCGGCTTTTGTGATGGCGGGCACCTTCTTCTACGCAAATACACCCGATGAATACACGAGTAAGACGCGTATTGTGGTGGAGCCGATGTCCCTCCAGGAGAACGACCCCGAATATCAGCGTGCCTCCATGAGCCGGGTGATGGTGGACCGGCCGTATGTTGAGATGCAGGCCGCGTTTCTCGTGTCGCCCAAAGCCATCGCGGAGGCACGACGGGATTTGTCGATACCCGATGCAACACGGGTTTTGAATGCCGAGTCGGGCTGGGGAGAGTGGTTCAAGAGCGCTCTATTGAAGGTGCCGTTCTATTATGTGGCTGCCCGGCAGGCAGGTGAAACGCGAATGATTGATCTGTCGGTTGCGGGGCCCGATCCGGAAGTAACGGCACGACTCGTGAACCGGTTGACGGCAATTTTTGTTCGGGAGAATGCCCAGGAAAAATTCTTCATGTCCCAACAGGTTTACGGCTGGCTGAGGGATGATGCCGGAGAAGGGGCGGGTCCGAACTTGACCCCCGAAGTGACCGGAGAAGAGATAGAGTCCATCGGGCTCATTCAGAATGATGACGAAATCAAACGTCTCAAAGATGACAAGCAGAAGATCCTGGGTGAGGTGCGCAACCTGGCGCAGCGGTATAAACCCCGGCATCCTGTGATGGCCTCGATGAGGGACGAGCTCATAAAGATTGATAACGCCATCGCGGATCGTAAAGATAGAATCGTCAAAACGCTTCGCTCCAGCCTTGAAGGAAAAACCGCGATCTCCAACATTCGCGTTCTCGGTGTTGCCCATCCGCCGGTTTCGCCTTCCGGCCCACATCGGATTTTGGGTATTTTGATGTGGGGCATCACGGGGTTTCTAATCGGAGCCTTCGGTATTCTCTATTCAGAAAAATACAATCAAAAGATTCGCGTGGAAGGGGATATCCCGCAATCTTTGAAGCAGGCATTCTTGGGAAATATTCCGGTGGTGCCCAATCTAGCGCGTCGGGAGGAGCTGCAAAAGACAGATGACCCGAGTGTGTTTTTTACGGATCTCATGGCCTCCGAGCTCCTCCTCAAGGACGCGGTAACCACGGTGCGGACGCATATTCTTTTTTCGGCTTCGTACCAGCAATCCCGGCGGCTGATGATCACGAGCGCCACAGAGGGGGAGGGTAAATCGACGGTCAGTCTTCTTTTGGGATTGAGCCTTGCCTCCCTTGGCCGAAAAATTCTTCTCATCGACACGGACCTCCGAAAGCCCAAGCTTCACGAATACCTCCATCTTAATAACGCCAAAGGACTTACGGATTACCTGGTGGGTGCGGCCGAGCTTCGGGAAGTGGTGCGTCCGGTTCCGGGGACATCGTTGAATGTTATTACGGCCGGACAACCCACCCTGAACGCGACGGGGCTCATCTCTTCGGACCGGTTTCATGGGTTGATCGAAAGCCTGGGTGAGACCTACGACCGCGTGATTGTGGACACTCCGCCCATTCTCAGAGTTCCCGACGCGCTGATTATCGCCAAGAGCGTTCCCTGCGGTATTCTGGTGTGCGGCTCACGGATTGTAGACAAAAAGGCAGTCAAAAAGGCTAAACAAAAATTCGACCTGATGCGGCGCACCCTTGTTGGAATCATTTTGAATCGCCTTGATTATGAGCGCGAATATCTTGGATTTGAACAGGGGTACTACGATGAATACAAAGAGAAAAACAGATTGCGGTTAAAGAACGATATTCCCGCCCAGCCCGCCAAATCCTCTGTTCGCCCCGTCCGAAAAAACTAAACAACCAAGCGCTCCCCGGGGAATCACGAGAGGAGGTCGTTTCGGGACGAGGCTTCGCTTGCCCGGCGTATGACGCGCGGATCATTCTTGGCGATAAGCAGAATGCGGGTTGCTGAGAGCCGGTCCGCCGCCAGCATGCGTCCCAGGGCGTTGTTGTGATAGTCCATAGCATGATCTTCCGGCGTGTTGCGCTTGATGCAGCCGATTTCGTGGGCGTCGGTAACCTCTTTAGCAAAGACCGGGCCAAAGGCCCGCGAAAGGAGATAGCTCCAAAGCAGGTGACGGTACGCATCTTCGGGAACTCCGGAATTTTCTTTAAAGGCCTTGCGTGAGGTCGCTTCGGCCTCATTCTTTATTGCAAGAAGGCGGTTGGCTCTTAACGGATTTAGAGACAAAAGACGCTGTTCAGTCTCGGTGAGCTCCTCCCGGAACCCGTGAGAAACCTTATCAAATAAATTCGCGGACGTGACGAGGGTGGTGAGTCCGGAAGATCGTCTGGATTCCAGGGGCAGTTCCAGAGGTTCGCCCAGAATTCGCGTGTACAGGGTTCCGGAGAATTCAAAATCCATCGGGCATTGGCCCTCGCGAATGAGCGCGCTTAGATTTTGGGGGATGACGGATAATGCTCGGCGAAGATCCCCAGGACGCAACGAATTCGGAATGATGCGCAGAGTCAGGCTCCGCCCGTAAAGATACGAGCCCCCTTTGATGAGCTGACGGGAGGCGTGGTTTCCTACGGGTCTGGCATTGATCGCCAGATTATGTATCTCACAAGACAGCTGCGGTTCTTGGAAGTTCTCCAGCCGGACGCGGACTTGATGAGCTTCGACCAGAAATCCCAGATCGGAAGAGAATCGATCCGGAGCCTTGATTCGCAGAAACGAAGAGCATTCCGTCGCCGTGATTTCGTTATAGGCGGTCGGACGAATGGTTTTGAAGTGCGGCTGATAGATTTCCATCCCGGGTATTTCAAGGTCTGAAGAGTATCGGGCGATCACATGCCGAGTTCCCGCATCAAGGAGCAGGCAAGCGAACAAGTAGGAAATCACCACAACAGCCAAAAAGCCAAAAAGGCCAAAGAGAATTTTTCTCATGAAAGTTCCGTCATGGTGGCATTATATAATGAAGCAGCTGACAGGAAAACCACAGCCTTTACAGGAGCTCAAAGTCCCGAAGAGGCGTTGACGGGGAGGGGGAAGTCATGAGGGATGCCATTTCTGCTGACGAGGTTTCGCGAGTGGCGGCAGAGGGGGAGAGGAGAAAAAAGTTTTTTCAAGAAGCGGGTCTGGACCTCGTCGCGGCCAGGCGGAGAATGGCCGGATTTTTGGGCGCCAAAGACCCTGTTCTTGATGCGGGAACCGGTGGCGGGCACGCGGCGATGGCGCTTGCGGGGCTGGGCCGGCGCGTCGTGTCGGTGGATCAGGACGCGGCAGAGCTTCGCAAGGCTTGTGTTTATTTGCGCCTGGCGGGATGTTTGGATCGGGTCGAGCTTCGACAGATGGACGTGAATCGTATGGAATTCGAAGGCGGAAGTTTTGAAAACATCCTTTGCGTGGCGTTGATTCATCATTTGAGTGATCCCGGGAAGGCTTTCGGGCAGATGGATCGCGTACTCGCTGGTGGCGGCCGCGTCGTCCTGTCCGACTTCAATGCACGGGGGTTCGCGGTTGTCGACCAAATACATGCGGCGGAGGGAGGGGTGCATGCGGTGTCGGGGTTCGGGTGTCCTGATGCGGAGGCCTTCTTTGGCGGCCTGAACTATGATCTGGAGAGAAGCGATGACGAGTTCCACTGGGTTTTGGTCATGAGGAAGCCTTCTTGAAAAGCAGCTCTTCAGGGACGTGTCTTGACGGCGGCCCGAAAGAGTCCATATGATGGAGTCCAATGATGGCTGAACACCGGTCCATTTTGCTGATTCATTACGAAAACGACATCCTTCTGATGCTTAGGGGGCTTCTTGAAGCTCAGGGGTATCAGGTGATTGCCGCCGCGAGCGATAAGGATGGTCTGGAGCGCCTTACCGAAATCCGGCCGAATCTGATTTTGTTTGATATGAACGCCCTGGGCAGCACGGTTGCTGAATTCAAGCAGGAAATCAGGGAATCTTCCGGCGGCAGGCTTTATCCGCTTTTGGTTTTTGCCGGAACTTCACAGATGGAGGATGTCTTTTTGTCCATGCCCATTGAGGGGTTTGTCTGCAAGCCCTTCGAAATCGACGAGCTGCTCATGGATATCCGGATGGTGCTTTATGCGGGGGAGCCGCCGGAGGGGTTGGCCGAAATTCGCCAGAAACGCAAGCTCAGAAAAATTCTTCTGGTTGATGACGATATCAGTGTTTTTGAACGGATTGCCGGGTATTTTTTGAACGCGGGTTACGATGTTGAAGGCGCCAGAAGCGCGGTAGAGGGGCTGGAGAAGGCTTCGCAAACGGATGCGGGGATATTTGTAATTAAATGGGGGCTCCTGGATTATGGCAGCGAGCAACTTGTGGACGCGCTGAAATACATGACGAAGACACGCAAGTGCCCTGTGATTATTTACGGGCTTTCGGCCGCCCCGGAGCGCGCGATTCAGGCGTTCCACGAATATTTTCTTCCCAGGTACTCGGATGTCCGGGTGCTTGAGGACGCGGATGAACAGCTGGTGGATGTGGCGGCCGAACTTTTGATTCGTCCCCAATAGAGGAGCTCTCGCGCCGATGCCCCGAACAAGCCAGCGTTTAAAACGATTTGCAATTCCGCTGATTGCGGCGGGTTTGCTTTTCGCTGTGTTTTATGCGGGATGGCTCAGACCTCGGCATACGGTGCCGATTCTTATGTATCACCGCTTCGGGGACGGAGAGGGAAGCATGTTTGTAACCCGCAGGCACCTTGAACGCCAGATGAGTTTTCTTCGGGATCACGGGTACCATGTTTTCTCTCTCAGTGAGTATATTGACGAGATGGATTCGGGAAGGCCGATCCCGCCCAAGGCGGTGGTGGTTACGGTGGATGATGGTTATCGGGATAATTATGTCGAGGGATTTCCGGTTTTCAAGAAATACCGGATTCCCGCCACGATCTTTTTGATCGCGGATTCCATTGGAACCGATCCGGATTTTATGACCTGGGATAATGTTAGGATCATGTCGGCGGACGGGATTGAATTCGGCGCGCATACGCGCAGGCACGCGTATTTGCCGGAGGTCCACGAACCGGAGAGATTGCATGATGAGATACGGGGCGCCAAGGAAATCATTGAAGCCAATCTGGGCAAAATTGTCCGGGTATTTTGTTATCCCGCCGGAGGATTTACTCCGGCAGCCAAGGAGGCGGTGCGGGCCGCGGGGTACATCGCCGCGTGTACCACCAATCGAGGGACCGACCGTTTCAATCACGATCGGTATGAGCTCAAACGTATAAAGGTATCAAATACGGATGGTCAAAAACTTTGGCATTTTTGGGTCAAATTATCAGGGTATTACAACCTGTTCCGAAGTGAACGCGCAGGCTACTGACCTCCACGACCGCCGCCTTAATGAGCGCGGGTCTGTCGGCCGCCTCCTTGTGGGATGTATTTTTGGTCTGGTGCTGATCGTTCTGTGCCTGGGAACGCTGGCCCGAAATGCTCCCGCTATTGCCGGGTGGATCCTGTCGCAAAACCTTCAGACCCAGGTCGCTGTCCGTGATGTGGGGCTCGAATGGCCGGATCGCGTAGTTCTTCATGACGTCATTGTTACAGAGCCCGGGTTTGTCAGGGGAGAAACTCTGTTTTCTGCCCGTGATGCAATGTTTAGAATTGACTGGTCCAGACTTCGGAGCGGTCGTTTGCATCTGGAAGATGTGAGACTGGATAGGCCGCAAGTGCTCATAAAAAAGGCGCAAGGAAACTGGACGCACGCGCTTAATGCTCGGGCGGTACAGCCGCCGGCCACCCAGAGCGGGAATGCCTTTGCGGGTGATGGGTGGGGACGTTTGCGCATACCGGTATCCCTGAACGAGGTTTTGTTTGAGAATGCCACGGTTCGGATTGTTGATTATGACATCCGGCTTGAAGGATTTGTGATGCAGATTCAGGATCTCATGGGCCAGATCCGGTTGTGGGAAAAGAGCGGCCAGCAAAAACTGATCGGGTTGGATTTCTCGGGCAAAATGCTCCACGGGCGAGACGCTATGCCCGCCAAGATGATTCTCCGGGGCTGGTTCCGCATCCCGCGCAGGGATGCGAATGTAATCGCCAGGATCGAGGATATTTGGCTGCCCTATTATTCCCCGTATTTTTCACGCGTCAGTTCTGCTGAAATTGATGACGGCAGGCTTAGCGTCGAATCCAAAACGACGGTGGTTGCCGGTGAGTGGGAGACCCACGCGAAGTTGTCGCTGCAGAATTTAAGGTTCGGGGATTTTGAGCCCGGCGGAAGAATATTCGGTTTTCAGGCGGCGTCTCTGCAGAATATTCTGGCAAGCCAGTCCAATCAGATGGAGCTGGATCTGACCTTCAATTGGAACATGGCTGACCGGGAAGAGTCATTGGAAAAGATTCTGCGGCGTAGTCTGCGGCAATCCGTCCAGGTCTCATTTTTGGAAAGCCTTCAGCGCGTTGTCGCTCAGACTCTCGAGGGAATCGGGCGTGAAGGCGCGGCGCTTTTTGAGGGCCCCGGTCCCGCCCCGGTTATTAAAGAGGATCCCTGGGAGGAGGTCATCCAGAAAATCTGGAGGGTTATCGATCGCTAGGCTTGAAAACGGGGTGAGCTTATAGTATCTTTGTTGCTCCTTTATGGTGGGTGTAGCTCAGCTGGTAGAGCATCAGATTGTGGCTCTGAGGGTCGCGGGTTCGAGCCCCGTCACTCACCCCATTTTTTTCCTCGCATTTGTCGCACGCGCGCCATCCGCCTTGCGTGCTCAATCACGTCATTCCGGTGTCGGTGAGTATGTGATCGCCAATTTCACTAATTGTAAGAATCAGGGTGATGTGGGCGGAGGCAATGCGGCGCGGATTTTATCGATCACCCCGGGAAGATCCAGAATGCGCTCGATGATTGCGATGATTTCGCCGCGCGGGAGTTCGTTGAAGGCCTTTTGGATATAGCGGCGCAGTTCATCCGGATCCATTGAAAAGACGTCCTTGCCGTCAGCATCGGTCTGACCGTCGAAGGATTTAAAGGATGAAAGCTCTTCGAGCTTGTAGTCCACAAACACTTCGCCGAGCTCCTCAAGCAATAGATTCCAGATATGGGGTTTTTGGAGGAGGCGAGCCAGCTCTTCGCGTGTGCGTTGGACGGAATCAGACAAGGCAAGACTCAAAGCGGATTTCTCCGCGTCATCCAGGCGCTCAAGGAAGGTCGCGCTCTTAGCCTCAATCGTAGCCTGATTCAGGGCTCTGGATGTCTGCGGTGACGTGCGCGAGTCGCCTGATTCGGAGGAGATTTGGAGCGCATTGCGCATCGCATCCGCACTGATCACGCCGAGCGCGTCCGTGGTCAGGTTTTGATTGATCAAAAGACAAGTGAGGCTGCGCTCTCGCCGGGTTTTGAGTGAGAAGAAATGGGTGCGGCCCAGCACGCGTACCCAGAGCGATCCGCTGAAAGTAAAAGGAGATTTTGCTTCGCCGGTTCGCAGGATTGTCCTGATTTCTGAAGAAACCCGTTGAAGCTGATTTTGAAGTCCGGTTTCGTTAAAAGGTTTGACTGTGATCGGAAAAAGAAAACGCTCAAACCGGAGGTGCTGGCTTCCGAGAAAAATCTGACTGGTGGACCCCCCGGAGAAAAGCGGAAGAACCCAGATGTCGGCGTTGAGCGCACGCAGCACGAATCGTTTCTTGGTCCAGTCGTCAAGGAGCAGCTGGATTTTATCCACGCGGACGCGTATTTGATACTGAGGTTTGCCTGACTCGGGATCAAGAATTTGCAAATCGGTTCTAAAGTCAGTGATGCGGATTTTGCGAAGCCCTATAAGCTGCGCGTTTGCAAAATCGGGAGCCACAACAGCGATGCGGTGGGTGCCCGCCAAAGAAGACAAATCCGCCAGACGGGACCGCAATATCGCGTCCAGTTGGTAGGTGGCAAACCAAAAATACAGTCCCACGCACAAGGCGGTAAGCAAACTGATAAAAAGAATGGCAAGCCATCGGATCATCGGCATACGATAGCATGACAGAGATAGTGGTGTCACGAGGCGCATCAATACGAAACAGAAGCCCGCCCGTTGACTCACATTAAAAGGTAACCGAAGGCAGGTATCGTTGACTCAT
>JADGBA010000115.1:0-2520 GCA_015231685.1 Candidatus Omnitrophota bacterium
TGCCCCCAACGCCGCCGCACAAAGACAATTCCTCGAGTCGTCCCGTCTGGACGCGAAGGAGACTCCCGAGCTTTATCAATATGCGGCGTATCTTCAGATGGTCGAAGGGATTCGTTTGGAGGAGGTCCTGCGTGAGCGCCGGACGCTTGAGGCGCGTCTGACAGCGGCCCTGACGCGATCGCGCGGTGAGGCGCTTCTCATGGACACGGATCAAAAAAATCCGGGACCCCGCGGGCCTTGTGGAATTGCGTCTGACGCCGGAGGCGTTTGAACGCATCCAGTCCGATCCCAAGTCCTGCGCGCCGGAGCGGATTGCCGGATTTTTGAACGGACAGATTTTGAGGCTGGGGAACTTTGAAGAAAAAGCGATTTTTGAGGAACCGTCCCTGCCGGGCGCCGCGCGGGAGGCTCTCGAGTTCTATCGTCTGGCGCGGCGGCGTGATGAGCGCTTCGCGGCGGAGGTGCTGGAGAAGATCGTTCGGGACGGGGAACAGAGTCTGGGTTTGATTGCGGGAGGCGTTCACGCCCCTTTTCACGGCGCTGCGAATCTCGTTTGTGAGCGTGCGGCCGCAGGTGCTCCACGAAACTGATCACGAACGATATGCGCGCCTTCTGCTGGGCCAGACGATGAACGTTCCTTTGGGAAGCCCCGCCCCGGCGCGCCGCCCCGGTACGCCGCCCGATGTTTTGAGGACACTGACCCGCCGTATGGACGCGCGGTCCGACGGAGTCACGGCACATCTGATCAATGATCTCGCCAGACCGGCCGGGACCTCCCGAAAATACTCTGGTGATGAAGACGGCGGTATGTACACCGCCGGGTCGAGGGCCGCGTCCGGCCGGACGAGGACCGCCGCCCGGTGGATTTCGCGCATCGGAACCGCGGGGATTATCGCAAGCGTTGCCTCTTCTCTTCTGGGCGTGAGTCCCTGGGTTTATCTGGCCTATGCGCCTTATATGCTGACGGGGTGGCTTCTGATCGGCTCCGTGATCGCGGCGGGTAATTTTCACGGGCGCCCGGCGGTTCAGATTTTGCTCATGGCGCTGCCGGTTTCGGTTCTCGCGGCGATGGGCTTTCAGCGGATCGGAGCGGAGGAAATTCTGCTGGTGCTCTGGGGGTCGTGCTTTGTGTTCCTGGCGGCGTTTCTGTCGAAGACGGCGCTCAATTTTGACACGGCTTGGGCCATGTCCGACAAGGACGCCCTGAAGGCGTCGCTGCGGTGGCTTCTCATGGCGGGGCTTCTGGGGCGCTACCACATCTACGTGGTCTTCAACACATTTATTGCCGGCGCCGGGATTCCGGGGCCGTTCTGGAAGGCCGTCTTTACGATGGGCGCCGCTTCGCTTCTGGCCAACGTGCCTGTCTTCTGGAGTCTCGGCGCCGTGTTCGGCGAGCGGCAGAATATTTATCGGGACCTGCGTTCGGGACATTATGAGCGTGTCACGCAGTCCAAATCGTTCCGCTCCCTCCTGAAGCTTTATCCGTACAACTTTGTGTACTGGTTTCCGCTTGTGTATCTCGCGTTTGCGGTGACGCCCGGCCGCTTCGGGTTCATGTTCCTCCATTCGGGCTTCGCCTTCGTGTGGTACGTGTTCATTGAGAAGTGGGTGCGGAACATGCTGGACGCCGATCAGCAGCCGCCGGAGGGCCCGGCGGCTTCCGAAAAAGCCGTTCCGATGGCGGAAGTGTCCGTTGCGCCGGCTGAAGAGATTTCCCGTCCCGGCGGCAGCCGCGCAAGCGATCCGGAGAACGGGCGCGATCCCGGTGACTCGGGGATTTTTTGGAGACGCGCGCTCACCGAACGTTATCTATGGAACAAGATTGTGCACTACGGACGCAAAGGGGACGCCTCTTATTATCTTGCCAGTCTCGCCAGAGTGTTCACGAACATGCTTCGTGAGGACTTCGCGTTTACGGATGATCAGCTTGAACAGATCCGCCGGATGCGGAGGGATTTTGACCGGTGGCAGCCGCAGGAATTTTTGGGGAATTTTGATGCGGCCATGCGGGACCTCGGCTTTTTTGAGAAGACGCTTTTCCCGGATCCTTTCAAAGAGGTGGATTTGAAGGGATATAGCGTGATTCTCGGGGCGATGTTCAAGAGAAGAACGCTTTCGCCGGGCGCGGAGCCATACATCGCCCGGTTCTTTGACGCTCTGCGGCCCCGCGCCAAGGAGGAACCCGTGATCAACTTTACGGCGAGGGAACGAACCTATCATGCACAGACCCGGGCGGCCACTCAGTTCCCGGAGATGGAGTGCGCGTACCGTACGGAAGACTCCATATACTTCAAGCAGATCAGACCCAACGAGTCCCGGAACATACCCGATTCCCCGGACCCCACGCCGCGACGGCTGATCCGGCTGGCGCTGGAGAAGGCCGAGCGCGCTCTGGACCGGATTCCGCCGGAGACTTTGAGCGAACACCTCAAACGATTTCGGGCGGCGTTTCCGGAACTTGCGCGGACATGCACCGTGCTACTGCTTGATTTTCCGGAGCCGGTCCTGATGCTGGATTCC
>JADGBA010000115.1:2671-4262 GCA_015231685.1 Candidatus Omnitrophota bacterium
TTTGAGGAACTCGTCGCGCGCGGGGCATCTCCGGAAGAGATTTTTGGAGAATTGCATGAGCTGGTCTGGAATTTCACCCGCAAACAGCGCTATGGTCTCGCGCATCGCGCGGAGGTCCGGACCCATCTGTATGACCTTATGCGGGCGGGCGTCATCAGCGAGACCGTGCGGGTCATTCCAGGCCTTCTGGACGCGAACAATCGATACCAGACACTTCGCAGGGATTTGAGACGAAGGTACCCCGACGGGTACAGGTATCAGGCTGAGGGCTTTGAAGACGCGCGTTTATTGTTTCTGCAGGTGGCCGAGGCCAGTTACCGTCTGGGGGTCAATTATCAGCTCTTGGGAGAGCGCCTGCAGGCCCGGAGGATGTTCAAGGTGTGGGAGGGGTGGCTGCATCGCTTTCAATCCTATGAACTGGGGGTCAAAGCCACTGAATTGCAGCTGGACCTCGTGCGGTTTTATCTTCAGTCCGGAGAGCCGGACCTTTTTCTCAAAAATCTGAGGATTCTTCTTACGGGGCAGGGGTATCCTGACCTTAAGTACTTCCGGTACGAGGAGAAGAGAATGCAAATGAGCTGGATGCAGTACGCGGCGAATGTGCTTCTGGGTGACAGCCGAGACGGGAAGCCGTCCGAAGCGCCGTCGTTGTTCCAGATGGAGAACCTGGTGGATGACATTAATTATTACTTTGGTTCCATGCTCAGTTATGAAGTGGACCCGGCCAAGCTCGACAATGCAAGACGCGCCTTCAATGAGACCCGGCAGTTGATTAATGATTTCCTCAGGCATTATCGGGGCAAGTCCGGCGCGCGGATGAGCACCGCGGAGAAGCTCGATGAGCATCGCGGGGAGGTCCGCGGGCTGTCGGTGGGGGATGCCGCGCGGGTTCTCGGGGTCGCGGAATCAACGCTGAGGCGTTATTTGCAGCGGACTCCCGGTGAGGCGGAGGCCTTCGGGATCGGTGCCGGGGCCGAAGTCGTGAAGCCCGTGATTCCCGATCCGGAGAATTCCGCGGAGCGGGAATCCATGCCGGCTTTGCTGACCTTTTTGCGTGCGGCGGGAAGTTTTGGGGACGGGGATTTTACTCTAAATGACTACATCCGCCTTCATCCCGAGAAAAGCCGCGCAACCGTCAGGACGCATCTCCAAACGCTGGTGACGCTGGGTATGGCGCTGGTTGTTCAGGAGCATTCAGCCGGCGTTTCGGAAGTATGGAAGATACGGATGCCGGACGACTCGCTGCGCGCTGAAGTCGAGTTTGCGCTTTCCCAATACTTCTCTGAGCCGGACACAGAGCTTGTGAAGACGCAGATCGAACGCATTGTTTCCGGTCGTTTGAAGATTTTTCTGCCGGCGAAGGTGTATGACTACGATATTCTGGCGCGTTCCTGGCGGTTGCGGCACCCCGCGTCTGTCCGAATCAATCCGTATTTGACCTTCCGGTTTTTGGCGGAGCATTTCGCGGGTGTCTGGGTGAAGCGCCGGCGGCTCATGGACTTCGTTGCGGGAATCAGTCCCGGGGGGATGGATATTCAACTTGAAATGTTGAAGGAATCGGGTGTGCTGGAAACGGCTCCGAATGGCTGGG
>JADGBA010000116.1:0-2196 GCA_015231685.1 Candidatus Omnitrophota bacterium
TATTTCCATATCCAAAAAGGGGGACAGGGATTATGCTCTGTCCGTCGTTGGACGTGATGTTGGAAGAAGGATAAACTCCGAGGCCAGGCAAATCCACAATCACGCCGCCCGCCTGCGAGAGACCCGGGTAGTAAGACCCGCGTTCGTCATAACTATTATGACAAAGCGAACAGCTCATCCCCCGGAAGAGGTATTCCCCCCTGACCTTGGAAGGAAGGACCTTGTGCCAGGTTTCCTGAGAAACCGGCTCGCGCTTATCGGAAGGCACCTGCATTTCGCGGCAGTAGAGCGCCACCGCCCCGACCGTCTCGTCATCCAGAATCTTGTCATAAGCGGGCATCCGCACGGGATACACGCCGGCCTTGAGCGTGACGGCGATTTCTGATGCGGTGGAACCCCCGCCGTACGCGTCCGCATCGGTGATATCGGGAGTCATGACCCAGAATTTGTTTTCGTCCCTGAACGTACCTGCGGTAACGCCAAGCCCGCGGCCGTCCTCGCCATGGCATACCATGCAGTAGCGCTTGTAAGCCTTCTGGGCCTTGGTCCGTGCCGCCGCATCCAGACGCATGGCGTCCAGCTCCAGCGGACGCTCGAAGCGCTCCTGCGCACCGTCAGGAAGCCCCGAAAACTCCCGGGAGATATTCAGAACATAATCCGACACGGTGTTGATCTCGTCCTCCGTCAAACGGTCTTCGAATGGCGGCATGGCGGTCGCGAGGTTGCCGCGTTTGACAATGCGGCGGACGTCATCGATGTGAGGAAGGGTCCCAAGCGGCGTGGAGCGGAATTTGTACTTGGCGCGTGTGAAGTCGGTGGGCCGCGGCCGCTGCATCACAAAGTCCGGTCCATCGCCGGCTCCGGTGTCCCCGTGGCAACGCGCGCAATGCTCGGCATAAAGCGCGGCGCCGTCCGTAACGGCCCCTGCCGCCGGACACAACACAAGCGCCGCAAACCCAACCGTCACCGCAAGCTGAAAAAATCGAATCACAGATTTCATGAAGGCCTTATGATACTACGTGCCGAGCCCAAAAACCAAGCCCGGAACAGGTGTTGGATCAAGGGCGGTCACGATTCAGGATCTCGTAATCAGTAATGAAACTCTGAATGATGGAATTGGATTCATACAGATGGCGAATCTGCGGCAGCACCTTCAGGAACAGGTTCACAAGCCGCGGGTCGAAGTGCTTGCCGGATTCGGACTTGATGAGCTTGACCGCATCCTCGAATGTCCAGGCGTCCTTGTAACACCGTCGCGAGACGAGCGCGTCAAACACGTCCACCACCGCCAGAATCCTCGCAAAAAACGGTATCTTGTCCCCCTTCGTCCCGTAGGGATACCCGGTTCCGTTCCATCGCTCGTGATGGCCCCGACAGATATCCGCCGCCGCCCGAAGAATCGGTGACTTGGAATTGTCGAACATGCGCGCGCCGATAATCGTGTGCCCCTTCATGATCTCCATTTCATCGTGCGTGAGCTTACCCTCCTTCTTCAGAATCGAATCCGGAAGAGCGATCTTGCCGATATCGTGCATGGGACTGGCGAAGCGATAGGTTTCGATTTCCTTCTCCGAAAGCCCCGCGGCCTTGGCCAGCTCGCATCCGTAGTCGGAAATGCGCATGATGTGATTGCCGGTGTCAGGATCGCGGTATTCCGCGATGATCGCGAGCTTGAGGACAATCGCCATGTGGGCTTCCTTGATATCCTCATGAGCCTGCATGAGGTCCTCGTAGGCCCGTTTGATCTTCGAAGTCGAATCGTTGGACTTCCTGGCGCGTTTGGGCAAAATCTTCTCCTTAGAAATTACACATTGAACCTGAAGTGAACCACATCCCCGTCCCGAAACACATACTCCTTGCCTTCGATGCGGAGCTTCCCGGCATTGCGGGCGCCTGCCTCACCTTCATAACGAATAAAATCATCGTAGCCGATCACCTCCGCGCGAATGAAGCCGCGCTCGAAGTCGGAATGGATTTTGCCTGCCGCCTCCGGCGCCTTGGCGCCCCGGCGCACAGTCCAGGCGCGGTTCTCTTTGGGGCCGCTCGTAAAGAACGTGATGAGGTTCAAAAGTCGGTAACCGTCGCCCACAAGCCGATCGAGCCCGGATGCCTCAAGCCCCACGGACTTCAGGTATTCCTCGCGCTCGCTTTCCTCAAGCTGTGCGATTTCCTCCTCAATGCGCCCGCTGATCTTGA
>JADGBA010000116.1:2217-4244 GCA_015231685.1 Candidatus Omnitrophota bacterium
CCTTCAAGGAACGGATCGCGTCGTTGTCCTCCGCGGCGGCGGCTTCTTCGGGAACATTGGCGACATAAAGAATGGGTTTGAGAGTGAGCACGTTGAGGGTTTTCAAAAAATCGGCCGCTTCCTCCTCGAGCTCGAGCCGCCGCAAGGGCTGATTCTTGTCGAGTTGCGCGAGGCCTTGAGCGATCCACTCCATCTGCGCCTTGGCCGCCTTGTCTCCCGCGCGGGCGGACTTTTCGGTCCGGTCCTTCACCTTGGACAGAATGTCGAGGTCCTTGAGAATAAGTTCGGTGTTGATGATTTCCACGTCGCGCGCAGGATCCACCGAACCCATCACATGCACAATCTCATCGTCCTCAAAAACGCGCACCACCTCAAGAATCGCGTCCACTGAACCGATGTGCGACAAAAACTGATTCCCCAGCCCTTCCCCCGTCGAAGCGCCCTTGACCAAACCCGCGATGTCCACGATTTCTACCGAAGTGGGGACAATCTTCTCCGCGGGCATAATGCGGTTGATGGCATCCAGACGCGAATCCGGCACCGACACGATCGCCACATTCGGATCGATCGTGCAGAACGGATAATTGGCCGACTGAGCCGCTCCGCGTGTTAAGGCGTTGAAGATGGTGGACTTGCCGACATTGGGTACACCGACAATCCCGCAAGTGAATCCCATAATTACGCGATATGATACCACGATCTCGCGAGGTGTGGGGACAGTCCCAAAAACCCCCTTTAGCCTGTCCCCGGGTTAGTAATTATGGCGAAATTCGGCCTCCCTTGGGGACAGGCTAAAGGGGGTTTTTGGGACTGTCCCCCATTTCGATATTTCCAGGTCCAGTGGGGGGGGTTTGCATGCGGCCGAGGGGGCAGAGGCGGGGGGTTTGAGTGACGGCGAAGGTGTGGCGTACTTGAGCGCGCTCGCGGGGTGTGCCGGCGATGCCGATACAGTGCAGATAGGATTGGTGAGGCGCGAGCAGGCGCTTTATTTGGCGCAGGTTTTGGAAAGACGCTGCAAGCGCAACCTGATGGCCGACCGGGCACGGAAACACTCCGCTCTTAAGAACATATACAGCGGCCGAGGGACCGGTGCCGGTGCCGATACGCGCCAGCCGGGGCCTGCGGCCCAGCGTCATCGCGTCAAGGCGGGCGAGTCCAATGCGGCGGCGGACGGACTCTTCTTGAGTTCGGCGGACACGGCCCAAAGATGCGTCAAGCGCATGAAGTTCGCCTGCGAGGGCTTCGGCAAATCGGCCGGCTTCCCCCTCCACCAAAAAAAACTGCGGCGACAGGCATCCCTTCTGATCATACAGCCACATCTCCGTCGCGGCGAGACGCGCGGTTCGCGCAAGGCCGCTGCCGACCGTCTGTCCGCGGAAGACCACGCCCGCGCTCAGGGCATGTCCGAAGCCGATAAACCCCGTCCGGGGTCCGGCGCTCCGCCGCACCTCGCGAATCGTCGCGTCCGATCCGTACGCGAACACCGCACCCGCGGTCTTCGCGCGCCGATAGAACACGTTCTGCGAAGCCGTCCATTCGAGACCTTCGCATAAATCCCCGAACTCACACTTGAGCGACCGCGCCACCCATTCGCCGAAACACCTCTGCCGGGTGGACATTTTGAGACAAATCTTCTTCCCGGCCGCCACCGCCCACACCACGCTCAGAAGAAGCGGGTCCGGCACGTTGCCCGGAAGCACCGCGGCCCAGTCCCCGGACCGGCCCAGCACCGGATGCCGCCGGAGCTTGGACTGAAGTTCCCGAAGCGCGCTCGCCGTCAGCTTCCCAAAAAACCGGCCCAGAATCATATCGGTCATGCCTTCCGGATATCCCGCCTCCGCGCGCAGTATCCGCGCGGCACGGACCCGGAACTCCGAACGCGGATCGCTCCAGCGGCGGCCCAGGCGCACGAGCGTCCGGATCATCGCATCTCCTCAAAGGTAAGCGAACAACCCCTGAGGTCCGCTCCGGGCCGGCGGCCCAAAAGCTCAAAACCCCCCGGCACGATCCGCCCTTCATCCTCAGTC
>JADGBA010000117.1:0-375 GCA_015231685.1 Candidatus Omnitrophota bacterium
TCCGATCGGGAAATTCAGGCCGGACAGCAGAACATCCTGACCTTCGGTGTTAATTGGTATTTGAATGACGCGATGAAGGTGGTATTCAATTACAGCATTACTGATTTCCCCGAATATCCGGGAGCCGAGCTTGAAGTGTACAAGATGCGTGTTGCATTGTCTTTCTAAAGGAGAACATGAAATGTTTTCAGGACGAAACCTGGTTTTGACGTTGGGCGTGATCATGATGATCGCTTCGGCAGCGCGCGCGGAGGAGTTCGTGGATCCGGCTCTCAGAAATGATCCGGTGATGCGGTCCTACCGTTTTGCGCTTATGTTTCATGATCAGGGAAGAATTGAGGAGGCGCTCGATGAGGCCGAGCACGCGCTGAACCT
>JADGBA010000117.1:393-4210 GCA_015231685.1 Candidatus Omnitrophota bacterium
GAATGACAGCCGATGCTCTCGAGCTCGTGGGTTTTGAGCACTACGCGCTCGGACATTTTGCCCAGGCCGATTTGTATTTCAAGCATGCGCTGAGGCTCAAAGACGAGCTTCTGGGGTGGGGACATGATGAGTCCGTGCAAATTCTTAATCATCTGGCTTATTTATGCCGTGATGAAGGCAGCCTCGCTGAGGCACGAAATTATCTCCTTCAGGCGGAGCGTCGTTTGCAGTTGGATCGTCAGGCGATGGACCCGGCGCTCGCGGACCAGTATGAGATCATGGGTGATTTCGCCGACGAAACCGCCGATCCTGAGGGAGCGGTGGCGGCGTATCGCAATGCATTCAAGATTCGCAGTTATTGTGAAGGTCCGCGCACGCTTGCATCAGCTTCGCTGATGAGCCGTCTTGCGCAGGCCTGCCAGAATGCCGGCTGGTATGAGCAAGCCGAAAACATATATTTGACGCTCCTCAAAATCCTGGACGGGATCGATCCCGAAGACCATGAGCTTCGCGGAATGACCATGAATAATCTTGCGATGAACTACATGCGTTGGGGGAGGGCCGGGCAGGCCCGGCCCATGTTCCAAAAGTCGCTTCAATGCCTCGTGAAGCGCTTCGGTCCCGATCATCCGGGCGCGAGACTCGTCATGTCCAATATCCGCGAATCATTTGCCGGCGGAGTATAATCGGCCGATGCGACCGGTTTTTTGGATTCTCAGCGCGGCCGCCGCGGCCATCATTCTGGGTGTTTTTTTGGGGTCCTCCGCGCCGTCGCTCGAAGCCGGGCCGATGGTGGGAGCGGTCACCGACCGCGACGCCCGCGTTTGGCTTCGGACGGTGGGAGAAAAGCGGCTAAATGCCTATCTTTGGCCGGGCCCCGGTCTCTTTGCGGTGCGTTCCTTTCAAATTCAAACTCAAAGTCAGGAGGATTTTACCGCTCATCTGATCTTCGACGATCTTGTGCCGGACCGGCGCTATCGCTACCTGATTTGTGAAGGACTGCGTCCTCTTGCCGCGGGAACGTTCGCGACAGACGGTCCCCGGCGGAGTCAGAAGCCTTTAACCTTTATCTTCGGCAGCTGCTTTAAGCCCATCTATCGCATCGAAAAGGGAGAGGCACTTTTTGAGCAGATGGCCGCGAAGAAGGCGGATCTGGTGTTCTTTTTGGGAGATTTTCCTTATGCGAAGGGGGAATCCGCCCCGGGTATCCGCCAAAGACATCTTGAGCTGCGGCGTATTCCGGGCTTCAGCGATCTCACCGCCTCCACGCCCACGCTTGCGATATGGAGCGATCATGATTATGGGATGTCCGATGGAGATGGTACTTACCCCAATAAGGCGGAGGCGCTCGGGGTCTTCAAGGAATATTGGGCCAACGCGTCTTATGGGACCGACGAGGAGCCGGGTGTTTTTGGCCGCTACCGTTACGGGCCGGCAGATTTCTTCTTATTGGACGAAAGGTATCAGGCTCTCAAGACAAAAGACAATCCCAGAATATTGGGTGAGAATCAATGGCGGTGGCTTATGGACGGGTTGACGGCGTCGGACGCACCATTCAAGGTGATTGTTTCCGATGTGCCGTTGACGCGGGACAATCCGGATGCGTGGGGAGGGAATCACTTTTTGCCGGAACGCGAACGCCTCCTCGATTTTAATTCCCAAAAGCGCATTTCCGGAGTCTTTATGATATCCGGGGATATTCACCGCGTGGATGTTCACCGGGTTCCTCTCAAGGATGGCCGGTTTTTTTATGATTTTACGAGCTCCCCGATGTCCAATGTGTACAAATCTCCGCCGCCCAATGATCAGAGGCCCCCGGAGATGATCTACGCTCACGGTGAAACGCACGCGTATTGTACGATTGAGTTGTGGCCGCAGGCGCGGGGGGATGAAAGCGCTTTGTGCTTCCGGGTGTTTTCGGGGGTCGCAGGGGAGGTGCATGAGGAGGTGTTGAGGGCGGTGGATTTGGGGATGGGGTCGAACGTTGGCGCGTCAAACGTTGGGATATCAAACGTTGGCGCGTCAAACGTTGGCGCGTCAAACGTTGGGACAGTCCCCACGACTTAAAGTCGACCGTGGGGACAGTCCCAACTTTACCATGGGGACAGTCCCAACTCTACCGTGGGGACAGTCCCAACTCGACCTTACTTTGACTTTACATCATGTTTACGTATGTTTGTTGTGGCATGGGAATGGGGGGCCTACAATATGATTGTTAAGATGCACCCGGATGGGAGAAAGGGATTTTATGGCCGACGAACGTATTCTGGTTATTGAAGACGCGAAGAATATTGCCGAGCTCGTCAAATACAATTTGGAAAGGGAGGGATACAAAGTTACCGTTTGCGCGCGCGGGGACGAGGGGCTGGATAAGGCGTTCAAGGACTCGCCGGATTTGATTGTTCTTGATCTGATGCTTCCAGGAATGGACGGAATCGATATCTGCAAGGCCGTGCGTGCCAGCGATAAGATCGGGTCCACGCCCATTTTGATGCTGACCGCCAAGGGAGAGGAAATGGACAAGGTGTTGGGTCTGGAGCTCGGCGCCGACGATTACATGACCAAACCCTTCAGCCCCAAGGAGCTTGTCGCGCGGGTCAAGGCAATTTTGAGACGTTTGAAGGCCAAAACCACCCGCAAGACCCACCGCGTCGGTGAGCTCGAGATGGACACCGAGCGTCATCTCGTTTCCGTGAAGGGAAATCGCGTCAGTCTCACCCACAAGGAATTCAACCTGCTCAAAATTCTCATCGAGACCCACGGGCGTGTGCTGTCCCGGGATTATCTGTTGAGCCGCGTCTGGGGATACGAGGAGTCGCTGGACATCGAAACCCGCACGGTGGACATGCACATCGGGCAGCTCCGCAAGAAGCTCAAGTCCGAAGCGCACCGGATCCTTACCGTCAAAAACGAGGGTTACCGTTTTGACGATGAAGTTTAGTACAATAGCTCCCTGATGGCACATCTGGTTCCGACGAATTTTACCCGCCGCATTGTCTTCTCTTTCTTGAGTGTTTTTTTGATTGTGTTTGCCGGCACCGGCTTCTGGATCGGCCAACGGCTGGAGCGCGTGACGCTGGATGAATTCCGGTCGAGCCTCCGGACCCAGGTACGGCTGTCCGCTCAAATGATTAGCCGCGAGCCGGTGGCCCAAAAGGATACCGCTCGCGTCCAGGAGGAAGTGCTGCGGCTATCCGGATTAGGCGGCGGGAGGAGGGTGACGGTGATTGCGGCGGACGGAGTGGTCTTGGGGGATTCCGAGCGCGCTGAAGAGGAAATCCGTCGCATGGACAATCACCAAACTCGTCCCGAATTCTGGAAAGCCCTCAAGGGTCAAATAGGTTTCTCGGATCGTTTCAGCAACACACTTAAGGTGCCCCTGGTCTACGCGGCGGCGCCGCTTTGGGCTGATGACGGCAAAACGGTTGTGGGTGCCGTTCGTATCGCGGTGTCGCTTGAATCGGTGGACCTGCTGGTCCGATCCGTGCGACGGCCCGTCATTGCCGCTTCCGCTTTGGGAGTTTTGGTGATTTTTGTTGTCGGAATCGCTCTCGGGCGAGGGTTTGGGCGACGGATTCAGGCGCTCCGGGGTGCGGCGTCACGATTTGCGGGCGGGGATTTTTCGAGGCCGGCTGAGGTCCACGGGGACGATGAATTGAGGGTTCTTGCCGAATCCATGAACGACATGGCCGTGGGTATCGAGCGCCAGATCGCGGAGCTTGATTCGGAGCGCACGAAGCTCGCCGCGATTCTCGAGAGCATGGCCGAAGGTGTGATCGCGGTGGATGCCGACAAGAATATCCTCATCTTCAACGCC
>JADGBA010000118.1:0-1774 GCA_015231685.1 Candidatus Omnitrophota bacterium
CCCGCCCCCTCCCCTCTCACGATGTCCGCTTCGCCCCATCCGATGGGGATACCCAACCAACTCACCTCATACACGAGGTGTTCCCTTTCGGGCGGGGCCTCCCTGGGGGGAGCGATCGGAATCGGAGCCTCGCGCCGCTTGGCGCTAAAATTCACCGCTGCCTCCCCGGGAACGGCCGAGCACAACAGAAAAATCATTGCCCAAAAAGCACAATAGCGCCGCAAGGGTGAATCGTTCATCATGAGGGAGGATCCTTCATGAGGCCTTCAACCGCCTCAAACACGTGTTCCGGCGTGAGCTGCTTAAGGCATTCAAATTCAATGGAACAGTGCTCCGCGGTGCAGACCACACAACCGGAGTCGCCTTGAACATAAGCGGATGTCTCACCCATCGGTTTCCACCGTCGAGCCCCGAGTCCCGGCTCGGAACGTCCAAAAATAGAAACGACTCGGGTTCCCACGGCGGCGGCCAAATGGGCGGGCCCCGAGTCGTTGCTCACAAATATAAGCGACCGCTCAAGAAGCGCCGCTGTGAGCGCCATGTCCGTCTTGCCGCTCAGGTTCACTGCAGCAACCCCCAACCGAATCGCCACTTCTTCATCTGACCGCTTGTGCCGACCATCACCGATAATCGCGATGCGCACCCCGTAGGAAGCGATCAACATCTCGCCCATCCGGACAAATGAATCGATCGGCCAACACTTGGATCGGGAACTCGATCCCGGATGCAGAACCGCAACACGCTCTCCAGTCAACAGCCCCGCTTCTCCCAACAACTTATCGATTCTCCTGCGGTCCTCCGGATAAATCCGGAAAGCGGTATGCCCCCCCGCAGAGCGCACGCCGTAAGCCCGCGCCACATCCAAAGCATTCCGGCTTTCGTGCTGATACCCTGAAGACCGAAGATCGGTCACCGTATGAGTCAAAAGACCCGGCACGCCCGGGCGGTACCCGACACGCACCGGAATGCCGGCGGCCAGACACAACAAATGCGAACGGAAGGTGGGATGAAAGATAAAAGCCGCCTTGAACCGCCTTCTGCGAATCTCCCGCACAAGCCGCGCGTACCCCTTGAGCGAGCGATGCCGGCCGCCTTTGGCGTAATCATAAACAATGACATCATTCACCGGCCCGCTTCGTCCGGCCGCGTCCAAAGTATAAGGACGCGCCAAGACCGTCAGCCGGTCTCTTTCGAAGTGACTCTTCAGGGCGGCGAACGCCGGATAAGAAAGCATCATATCGCCCATCCGGTCAAGCCGCACCGCAAGGACCTCGCCGGGAACCCGGACATCAGTGCTTTCCAGGAGTTCGTGAGCACGCTGGTAGGCCTCGTCCACCCTAATCTCACGAAGACATTCGTGTTGGTAACGGCATTGGGCACGCTCACACGGGGAACAAAACACACCACGGAACAGAACGCCTGACGGCGTGCGTTGTGGACCATACTTGGCCGGATCGGTCGGACCAAAAAAGGCCATGACTTTGCGGCCCAACTCATCCGCCAGATGAAGCGGCGCCGAATCATTGGTGATCACCAGGTCCGCCTCCAGAATAATTTCCTGAGTTCGCCGCCATGAGTTTTGACCGGCGCAATTCTGCGAAGGCGTTGTCATCCGCTCTTGAATTTTTTGGATAAGCGCCCTGTCCGAGTCATCACCAATCCAGAGGAGGCGAACCCCGTCGAGTTCAATCAGTCGGTCCGCCAAAAGCGCGTATGATTCCCAGGGCCATTTCTTGATGTCGCTGCGGGCCCCCGGAGCAATCACGACGGTTTT
>JADGBA010000118.1:1803-4147 GCA_015231685.1 Candidatus Omnitrophota bacterium
CCCAGCGGCGTGAGCGCCGCTAGGTGGGCATCCCTGCGATCAGCAATCCTGGGCGCCCACCATCGGGCGCGTCTTTTGCCCAAAAAACCGAACAGCGAATACCTGAGATCAACCACCCGGTCATAGCGTCGCTTCCGTATCCGGTTCAAAAATTCCAGCCTTTTCTTCCAGCCACATCGTTTTTCGTAAATCAGCAACTCCCGGATCCGTGAATCCCCCTCGAACACCATTGCCGCTCTGGGTCCGGCCACCACATCTATCCTCGCTTCAGGAAAACGTTCAGACAAGGCCTTCAGGACTGGCAGAGACAGAACCGCATCGCCGATATTGGAAAAGCTGACCAGCAATACGGACCGGATGCTACGCTCAGCCATTGCGCCGTCCCAGGAGCTGTTCGGAGGCCCGGACCACCTCTTCAACGCGGATCATTTTCATGCAAGAAATATCGCGACAGTTGTCGCGATAACACGGAACATGACAGCCAGACTCAACCCGTCCGTGATGAAGAATGATTGAAGGGCCTCTCGAAACCGCTCCCGTGATCGCCGGACTTGTCGGACCGTACAGTCCGACAATCGGAGTCCCCAGGGCGGCCGCCAGATGAATAGGGCCGGAATCGTTGGAAACAATCAGTCGCGCTCCCAAGATCAGCGCTCCCAGAGTCCCGAGCGCAGTCAGTCCGGCGGCAACCTTCACCTTCGCGGGATTTGATGACATGGCGATCTGGCGGCACAACGCTTCTTCGCTCGCCGTACCGCAAAGAATCACATTCATCCCGGAAGAAGCCAGGTACGCCGCCAAACGCGCAAAGTTCTCCGCCGGCCAGCGTTTGGGCATCCAGTTGCCTCCCGGGTGCAGCACCACGTATCCACCGTCTGCGCACCCAAGCTCTTGCCGCAAGGCATCCCAGGCCCGCCGGTCCTCATCCGTCACCACATAATCCGGCTCCCGCCCCGCTTCCGGAATACCGAGATACTTGAGGACCGAAAGATAGGCATCGGTTCGATGGCAACACGTCGATGGCCCCGGGAACCGTTCGGTCAACAGCCATCCCTGTTTTTTGGAGAAAACACCTGTACGCTTACGTATCCCGGCTGCCGCCACCCAGAACGTCCGCGTCGCGGAACGATGGAGAAAGATCGCGTGACTCAACGAAAGCCGGGAAAGCTGTGACCGCCATCGCAGATGACCGGCCATCCCCCAAACAAAAGGCAGCTCATCGTAGGCGATGCATGCATCCAGATAGGGATTGTTCTTGAGTACTCCCAGACACCGGGACGCCGTGCTGTACGCCAAAAACATCCCCGGGTCACGCTTCTTGAGAGCCCGAATGAGGGGGGTTGAAAAAAGGACATCTCCTAGCCAGTCGACCCCGACAATCAAAACCCGCCGCTGAACCTGCCTGGCCCCGGAGACCACGTTTACGCCCATCGCATCCACAAGCGTTCCGCCCTTTGCCGCAGCGTCCACAAGAAGCGGTTCCACTTCGACAATCTCTCCAAAACCGGCCAATATCCGCTGATTCTCATCCAGAATTCCCACAAATACCCGCTACCGTCCTGCGCGATGATTCGGCTCAGCCGGAACGATTCGTCCGTATCCGTAACATCGCCGCCCGGGACCGCAAAAAAGCGAATCGATTCGCGGACCCGCTCATCAAAAGCCTGGTGCCCCTCGATCCGGGCCACGCCTGCGCTTCCGGGATCCGGATCCGCCTCCAGAGCCCCCAAGTCCATGGAATTATCCAGAAGAATCATCAAATCTTCATTAGTCATTCGTCCCGCGCGATCCACTTCTGCCGCGGGAACAAAAAAGGTGGCGGAAAAATCAAGGCGCTTCAAAAGAGGAAACGCGTACACAAAATGGCCGTCCGTCCCGCCGTCAAAGGTCAAAACCACACTCTTTTGTGGGATTCGCTGGCGCTCACGGACTCGCCGGACATAATCCTCCAATCTGAGAACGCGGTACCGGTGTGCCCTCAAAAATTCAAGCTGCCTGGTAAAATTCTCGGGCGTCACGGCCCCCGGATCGGTCGACACATCCGAAATCTGACGATACACCAGAATCGGAGCCTGGTACGCGGAAGCCGCCAGCATCCACAGCATGAGGAGTGCGGCCGCCACCAAAAAACGTTTCTTAAATCTTCCCATGAGCCGCATTATAAGATCTCCCGCCCGGTGGTTTCAAAATCAGTGACCTCACTGTACGCATCCAGAGTCCCCCGAATCATTCTATCCATCGAAAACTCATTCTGCGCACGCGCGCGGGCGGCTGCCCCCAATTGTTTTCTGCGGGCCGGGTCCTGTGCCATCCACGACAGGGCCTCCGCAAGGGAATGAGCATC
>JADGBA010000119.1:0-1577 GCA_015231685.1 Candidatus Omnitrophota bacterium
GCCCCCCGGTACAAGTGATACCAGAAAAAAATCCCCACCCACATCCAGCAGAAAAGCAGGGGTGTGAAACGATTCGTTTTGGATGCGGCGCAGATGAACTCCGCCCATAATCGTTTCAGCGACAGCCAGATGGCGGCCATCGGAGGACACAAGTACATGACTCCGGCCGTATAAACCCAAACCGCATGAGGCCGCGTACGCAGAAGCCTGATCCACTCCGCCGCCTGAGACTCCTCCGTCACGCTGGTCGGTTGATAAAAAGGTTGTCGATACACGTGATTCATCAAATCAAACCACGTCCACGAAATAAGGAGCACTCCCAAAACAAAGAATACGGCCTCCCGATTCAGAAGGACGTGATGAATTTTTTTGAAATTCCAAAGCTTTTGCTTATGGGTCAAAACCGCATGCACACAAATCAAAGGAACCAAAAGAAGGGATTTTTGATTCGTCAGAACCGCGTATCCCAGAAGAACACCGGCCACAAATACCCCTAGCGTATTTCGGCGATGAAAAAAATACCAATAAATCAGAACGGACGCCAAAATAAAAACAGTCATCACGTCCTCAGTCCAAATGCGATAAGAAGTGAGCAGACTCACAGGGTTAAAAGCCAGGATGAATGCCGCAAAAAGTGCCGTAGCCTCATCGATCATCAAGCGTGCCAACAAAAACGTCAAAAAGATAACAAGCAGGCTGGCGGCATACGGCACCACTGCAGCCCAGAACTGGGCCTGAAAGAGTATGAACGGACGGTCACGCAGAACCTGTTCTCCGAGATTGCTCCGCACCACCATGAAGGGATGATTCCCCACTGTCAGCGTCTGGTGGGCAAAAGCCAACACCGCCGGCAACAAAGGCGCTTTGTAAAAAACCGGCATATCGTAATATCCCAGCCCGAGCCGGTGATACACAGCCAGTATCTCTCCGAGCTCGTTCTTTTCGGTGCGCTCCGGAGAAACCAGCTCCACACCGGGCAGACCGTAAGGCTTAAGAATCCGGATCTTCACGGACCGGAGATTGTAATCCCGGAAACCCTTGAGAGACAGCGTGTCCATCTTCATGGCCAGCGTCACATATTGGCTTTGATCGCCCTGCCAATGAGGCAGCCAGAATGTAAAAACACGTACAGATGCCGCGGCACCCAGAATGAACAGAAGCGCAACAATCACGAGAACATTTTTTTTCATGACAGGTTCCTGCATCGTTCGAAGATCTCCAGACAACGCGCGGCAGAATCCTCCCATCGGAACCGCTCCGAGGCAATACGCAGACTTTCACGTCCCATGCGCAGTCTGATGGCCGGACTCTCGGCAAGCCCTCTGATCAAATCCGCCAAAGCCGAGCCATTATCCTGCTCAAACAAAAAACCATTCTTTCCTTCTTCAACCAGTTCCTCATGTCCGGCGATGCGGGACAACACGAGCGGCAACCCCGCGGCCATCGCTTCCAGACATGCGTTGGGCATCCCCTCCCATTTGGACGCGCTGACAAAGACGTCGGCAGAAGCCAGACACGCCTTGACACGTGTCTGCTCCATCCATCCCCCAAAAATCACACGATCGGCCACACCCAGC
>JADGBA010000119.1:1595-4122 GCA_015231685.1 Candidatus Omnitrophota bacterium
TCTCAAGATAACTCCTGTCGGGTCCATCACCTATCATTTCGAGTTCCGCATCACGAAAGGCCGTTAGCCCCCGAAGGAGTGTTGATGCATTCTTTTGGGAATCGGCCAATCGTCCCACAAAAATCAACCGGAGACGCCGGTGCGATTTCACTTTGTCGCTTTGCGCATTTTTGCCGATGTCCACGCCATTGGGGACGATCCCGAACGAGAAGTCCGGACAACTCTGTCTCGCCAATTCGGCCAGCCCCCCGCTGTTGGCGATGATCGCCCGGCTTCGCTTCCATATCCTCAAAATGACACCACGGGTCAGCCGGTGGTACGCCTTAAGCTTTTCCGGATCAAAACCAGGCACATCCCCTCCCCGCAAAAAAGTGACATAGGGAATCCCGAATCTGAACCTGATCCAATACGGCGCCGGACCGCTCGGAATCGTCATGAACGCGATACACAGGTCCGGCCGGATCGTTCGCACCCACTGCCGGGCTCCCAGGCAGGACTTCACCATATACCGTACCATCTCGGACACGCGCGCCTGGGAAGCGCGCTTTCGGCCGCACCGGAGACGAATCAAACGCACCCCGTCCACTTCTTCCCGGCCGGGAAGATCCCCAAAATGAGAAGTCACCACGTCCACGCGATGACCCGCCCGGACCCAGCGCCGCGCCATCTGGTGAAGCGCCCGCCCCGCGCCGCCGCCGATCGGCGGATATTCATAACAAAAAACCAGATAAGCCGCCATCAAAAATCTCTCAGATAATCTTCGATTTGTTCCTCGAAGGAAGAAAACCGGGTATCCGGCAGCGTGTTTGTGAGTTTTGTCGTGTCAAACACAAGGTCAAAATCACGATCCGCCTGGCTTTTGACATAATGAAAGACGCAGGCATGATTCACCTTGGAAGCGATCGTTTGGGCGATATCCCGGATGGGGACGCTTCGGCCCGTGGCAATATTCAAAACACCGTTGAAGGGTTTTTTGAGAAGAGCGAGGACCACCCGGCACACATCCTCAACAGAAACAAAATCCCGAAGCTGACACCCGTCACCGGTCAGCACGATCTCGTTCTTCTGCTTGATCAGTTCCGTAAACTTTCCCACCACACTGCGGTACTGATCGCCTTTTCCGTAAATTCCCGGACACCGCAAAACGGAGACCGGGAAGGAACGCGCGCGGTCGTCATGCCGAAGGAGCAGTTCGCTGATCCATTTGGATAATCCATAGTAACCCGAAGGGCTCACCGGACTCTCTTCGTTGAGGGGGCTTGCCGAAGGCCTGCTTCCATAAACATCCACGGAGCTAAAAAAAATAACGCCAGCGACACCCCCGGACGGCAAACCCGACAGTACATTCTTGACCATCTCGATATTCCGCCACATCGCCTCCCGTGAGTCCTCGATAATGCGGGCCACCGCGGAACAAAACAAGATACACGTTTCCCCATCCGCCCTCTTCAAGACCTCCGCCACCCGCCGGCTGTCCGTCAAGTCGCAATCTTTTGAAGTCAATCCTTCGACACAATAACCCGCACCCGTAAGGCTCCGATACAACGCCCCTCCCACAAAACCGGAAGAACCGAACAAGAGAACCTTCGTGTATCGTTTGTTGGAGGCTTCGTTATGCGGCGAATTCATCGATCACCTGGAGGCATGCTGAACATTGCCCCTCGCATAACGCACATATTCGTGAATTCCCTCCTCCAGAGGCGTAAAGACCAAATCAGGAAACGCCCCGCGTAATCGCCGGTTATCAAAGACAACGCTGTACCGGGAAGGGCTGCTGACCTTGACTTCATTGACGTCCACCCCGAGCGACAACGCCGAGCCGATCAGGCGGAGCATCTGTTTGAGAACAATGCTCTGCCCCGAAGCGACATTCAAAATTCCGCGCTGCGGGTCACGGACAAACCGGCACAAAATATCCACAAGATCATCCACGTGCACCAGGTCGCAGGTCTCCTCCCCCCCGCCCTTGAGTTCAACGGTTCGTTGACTCAAAAGCTGGCGGACAAACTTTCCCCTCAAACTGTTCAGACGGTCCCCTTCTCCATAGACAATCACCGGACGCAGAATCATCACCGGAAAATTCACACAGCAGGGGTCCCACCGAAAAAGCTCTTCACAAATCACCTTCGAAAATCCGTAATATTCCGTCGGGCGCAGCGCCGTGTCCTCATCAATGGGCAACGCGCTGGGCGGCTCCCCAAAAACCGCGGAGGAACTCAAGAAGATCACGCTGCGGAGCCCGCCGGGCGGGATCACAGAAAGAAAATTCCGCACCATCAGAATATTCTTCCACATCGCCGCCTCAGAGCATTCCTTGTCACGGGTGATCGCGGAACAAAACACGACGGAGGTATTTGAATCGGCCATCTCCATCGCCCGGCGCGCATCTCCCAAGCGGAGCAAATCGCACTGACAGCTCCCCAGGCCCGTGACTTCCATATCTTGGAATGATGACAATGCCGAGGCCAGCCGGCTTCCGATAAATCCCGTTGAGCCGAACACAATAACCTTTTTCAAGAACCACCCG
>JADGBA010000120.1 GCA_015231685.1 Candidatus Omnitrophota bacterium
CCTTGGAGCTTCCGGAAATGTCGGATTTTAAGCCTTCGGGCAACGCGGAGCCGCCGCTGGCCAAGGCCACGGCCTGGGTGGAGACGGCGTGTCCCGCCTGCGGGGGGACCGGCCGCCGCGAGACGAACACCATGCCGCAATGGGCGGGATCGTGCTGGTACTACCTGCGTTACATTGATCCCCGCAACCAAACAGCGATCGTGGATCCGGCGCTTGAGCGTTATTGGATGAATGTGGATTTGTATGTGGGTGGCGCGGAGCACGCGGTGCTGCACCTTCTTTATGCGCGGTTCTGGCACAAGGTGCTGTATGATCTCGGCGTTGTGTCCACCGACGAGCCCTTTCGGCGGCTTGTGAATCAGGGGATCATTCTCGGCGAAGACGGACAAAAGATGTCCAAGTCCCGCGGCAATGTCGTCAATCCCGATACGGTGATCGAAGAAGTGGGCGCGGACAGCCTGCGGCTTTTTGAGATGTTTATGGGGCCGCTGGAGCAGTCGAAGGCATGGTCCACCAAAGGGGTGCTGGGTCTTCACCGCTTCCTGGGAAGGGTATGGCGGCTTGTGGTTTCGGAAGACGGATCGCTCCGGACCGATCTTGTCGATCGTGAGATGAACGAGACGGAACTCAGGCTCATTCATATGCTCGCGGACCGCGTCACGCGTGATCTGGACCGGATGGCGTTCAATACGGCGCTGTCGGGATTCATGATCTTTTTGAACGAGGCCGCAAAGCTTCCCGAAAAACCGCGCGGGATGCTCGAGTGGATGGTGCGGCTTTTGTCGCCCTTTGCGCCGCATATCGCGGAGGAGCTCTGGGAAAGGCTCGGGCAATCGGGCTTTGTGGCCCACGCGGCATGGCCCGAGGCGGATCCGCGCTGGACGCGTTCGGAGGAAATCGAGGTTGCGGTGCAGGTCCAGGGGCGCATCCGGGCGAGGATCCGGGTTCCGGCGGAAGCGGATGCCGCCGAAGTTGAACGGCTTGCCCTCAGCCGGGAAGAAATTGTTTCGGAACTTGCCGGACGGACGCCGCGTCGTGTGATTGTGGTGCCGGGCCGGCTCGTCAATATCGTGGTCTAAGAATGGCGCGGATGAACCGGACAGAGAAAGCCGTATTGGCGGTTCTTCTCGCGGCACTTCTTCTCGCGGTCTGGATTCGCCACCGCCAGGAGTCGGCGCGCGCCGTGAAGCCGGTGATCATCAAAAAGGAGGTCGGTGTTGTATCAGGGTAAACGCGTGATTGTTCTGGATATCGAGACCCAGAAGGGATTTCATGAGGTGGACCGCTCCAAACTGCATCAACTCAAGATTTCTGTGGTGGGGATTTATGATTCCTACGATGACCAGTACCTGTGCTTCGAGGAGCACCAGCTCGGCCAGCTCGAGGCGAGACTTAAGCTTTGTGACCTTCTCGTTGGCTTCAATATCAACGGGTTCGATATGAAAGTGCTCGGCCCCCACCTTCTCATGGACGTCCGAAAGATCCGCGTGCTGGACATCATGGACGAAATCGCCAAAGTGCGCGGCCACCGCGTGAGTCTTCAGTCGGTGGCCCAGGCCACGCTCAATGACCAGAAAAGCGGTTCGGGATGGGATGCGATCCAGCTCTACAAGGATGGCCGGATGGAGGATTTGAAGCGCTACTGTCTGGATGATGTGCGGATCACGAGGAAGGCATTTGACTACGGCCTTGAGCACAAAAAACTTCTCTTTTTTTCTAATCGTGATTTTACGAATCACGAGGTTGCGATTGATTTCAGTCCCCACCTCACCGGCTCCGACGAAGCGGATGAGGCGGTGTTTCCGACCAGTCTCTTTTAGGGTGTCCCGGCCCGCGCCGGGGAAGGAGGAGGCATGAGTGAATTTTTGATCCGGGTGTGGCAACCGGCCAACATCGAGAACATCAAATCGCATATCCTCATCGTCGGGGATCTGACCGCCGATTGCGGTCATTGCCGGGCGCTGGGCCTGAAGTACGCCGAAGTCCACACCTGTCCGGAGTGCGGCAACGAATTCATGTTCATTACCGCGCGTTCCGCATCAGGGAACGCCAAATCCATCGGCGGTGTCGTTCGGCGCATCAAAAGCCGCCGTCCGGATCTGACGTTTGTCGATTATGACGATTTCCAGGCGCTGATCGGCAAACAGACGGCGCGGGATTTCTTTGGCTGACGCGGGAACGCGGCGACTCCGGCGTGTTTCGGGCGCGGCGGTTCTGGCCGTGACGTGGTTGGGTTGCTGCACCGCTTTGTTTGCCGCGCAATCCCGGCTTGTGGACGCCTCCGCGGCGGATCCCACGCTTCTTATCGAACTCTCCTACGCAACTGCGGACAATTTCATGGGCGAGACGCTCTATGACGATGACCGCTGTTTTTTGAGACCCGGCACGGCCGACAAGCTCAAAGAGGCCAACGCCTTTCTCCGCATGGCCGGGATGCGTCTCGTGGTGTGCGATTGCTACCGGCCGCTCTCGGTCCAGAAACGTATGTTCCGGCGATTCCCGCAGCCGGGCCTGGTGGCTGATCCCCGGAAGGGATCCAATCACAACCGCGCAGCGGCGGTGGATGTGTGTCTGGCGGACAACGACGGGCTTCGGCTGGACATGGGTTCCGGGGTTGATGAATTTTCGGAAAAGAGCCGTTCGGATTATCCGGGTTTAAGCCCGGAGGCCCTGAAGAACCGGCGCCTTCTCAATGACGCGATGACGTGGGCGGGATTCACGTCCATCACGACGGAGTGGTGGCATTACAATGATCCGGACGGACGGAAGGATCCCGTGATGGATGTGGCGATCAAGGACTTGTCATGAAGGTGCCGCCCGGGTTTGTTTATCGTTCGAACGCGCACGGGGATGTGTTTGAGGCGCGGGGTCCCGAAGGGGCGGTGGCGTGGGGATTTTCTGCCAGAAATGCACGTCCCGCCGAATACAAAAGAGCCGTGATGCGCTCTCAGCGTGTGCTTCGATGGGTTGCTCCCGTCCAGACACATTCGTCGCGCGTTACAGAAATCGGCAGGGACCGGGTCCGGGAGAAGGCGTTTTTGGCCAGGGGGTGCGACGCGTTGTGGACGCGGTGTCCCGGCACGCTTCTCTCCGTCAAAACCGCGGATTGTCTCCCGGTCGGAATCTTCGGCGCCGGCGCGGTCGCGATGGTGCATGCGGGGTGGCGGGGAACACACAAGCAGATCGCTTTTGAGACCGTCCGCAGGATGAGCCGGTCCATGCGCACGAATCCCGGGAGATTTCGGGCGGTCCTGGGGCCGGCCATTTGCCGGAAGTGCTATGAGGTGGGCCCGGAGTTTGCGCGAATCTTTGATCGAAGATTTTTGCCCCGCATCGCCGGAAAGCCTCATCTGGACCTCGCCGCGGCCAACCGTGCGCAACTCGAGGCGGCGGGGATTTCCCGGTCCCGGATCACCATGTTGATGATCTGTCCCAAATGTCGGAATGACCGGTTTTTCTCCTACCGCGCGGAAGGGCGCGGGGCCGGCCGGATCATTTCCTGGATCGTGATGACGGGGGACGGCGGGTTTTGTTAAGATGAACTTTAAAGTAGAGTCCAAATGAAGACAACGAATCACGTTTAAGGAGGTCCACCCTATCATGGACGCGGATATCAAGCGGGTCACGCAGAAGGTACAGGAAGACAACGTCAAGGTCAGGATACTGAGGGACGAAATCCACAAGGTCATTGTCGCGCAGGAGCACCTCTGCGACCGGCTGATCATGGCGCTTCTCGTCGATGGTCACATTCTTCTCGAGGGTCTTCCGGGTCTGGCCAAGACGATGTCCATTGCCACCCTGGCCAAAGCGCTGAATACGGGATTCCAGAGAATCCAGTTCACGCCGGATTTGTTGCCTGCGGATGTTCTGGGCACTCAAGTCTACAATCCCAAGACAGGTGAATTCGCGGTCAAGAAAGGGCCGATTTTTTCCAACATTATTCTTGCGGACGAAATCAACCGCGCGCCGGCCAAGGTCCAGAGCGCGCTTCTCGAGGCGATGCAGGAGCGCCGGGTCACGATCGCGGGCCAGACGCACATTTTGCCGCAGTGATTATTGTCCATCATGTGCCCCGCCTCACTGCAATGCGGCATATTCCG
>JADGBA010000121.1 GCA_015231685.1 Candidatus Omnitrophota bacterium
TTATTATGTAAGTGCCAAACCCCATATAGGATACGGGTACACGACTGTGGCCGCTGATGCCCTGGGGAGGTTCCGCCGTCTTATGAATGATGATGTGTTTTTTTTGACGGGCACGGATGAGCACGGACAAAAGGTTGAGAAGGCCAGTCGCGACGCGGGCCTTTCGCCGCAGGAATTCACTGACAGGCTCTCCGGGGAGTTTCGGAGCCTCTGGGAAACTCTGGGGATCGGTTACGATGATTTTATACGGACGACCGAGGAACGTCATCGTGAAGCGGTGCGGTCGGTCTGGGTCGAGCTTGAGCGCGCAGGCCTCATCCGGCGCGAAAAATATGAGGGGTGGTATTGCACGCCTTGCGAGACATTCTGGCCCGAACGTGAGTTGGAAGGGCAACCGGTTGACGCCCGGGTCTGTCCCCAGTGCCGCCGCCCGCTGGAGGAGATCCATGAGGACAATTTCTTTTTTGCGATTTCCAGGCACAGGGGCTGGCTGATTTCCCATATCCGCCGCAATCCGGATTTTATTCTCCCGGAATCGCGGCGCAATGAAACCCTCGCCTTTTTGGAGCAGAATGAATTGAACGATCTCTGTATCTCGCGCCCCAAGGCGAGGCTTCAGTGGGGGATTGAGTCGCCGCTGTCTTCGGATCACGTGACCTACGTCTGGTTTGACGCGCTGATCAATTATATCTCCGCCCTGGGGTACCCGGATCGTACTTCGGAACGGTTCCGCAAATATTGGCCCGCTTCGGTGCACCTGATCGGTAAGGATATTCTCCGGCCGCACACGGTGTATTGGCCGATCATGTTGCACGCGTTGGGGCTTGAGCCTCCCCGGTGCGTGTTCGCGCACGGTTGGTGGATGGTGGATGAGACCAAGATGTCCAAGTCCCTCGGAAATGTCGTCAATCCCGTGGATGTCGTCAAAGAGTACGGGGTGGATGCGTTTCGGTATTTTCTTCTGCGGGAAGTGCCGTTCGGGCAGGATGGGACGTACAGCGATGAGGCCATCACCCTCCGTTACAATGTGGACCTGGCCAACGATCTGGGCAATCTTCTGCACCGCACGTTGTCGATGCTCGATAAATATTTTGGGGGCGTTATCAAAGCACGCTCGGCTGAAAACGCGGATAATCCGCTCAGATCCGCCGTGAAGGATCTTCCGACGCGCATGGAAGCGGCGATGAACCGGTTGCAATTCTCCGAGGCGCTTCATGAGCTCTGGCAGGCGGTATCCGCCGCGAACAAATTCATTGATGCGTCGGCGCCGTGGGCGCTGCATCGCGAAGGGCAGACCGATAAGCTTGCGGAGGTCATGGTCTCAGTCTGTGAGGTTTTGCGGATTGCGGCCCAAGCTGTGTGGCCGTTCATGCCCGCTTCGGCCGGGAAGATTTACCGTCAGTTGGGGCTGGATTCCGAGAACATTCCAGACGGATCGTTTACGGGATGCGCCTGGAATTATTTTGTGGAGGACACACAGACCCGGAAGGACGCGCCGGTTTTTCCCCGCCGGGACAAGATCACCAAGGGGCTCTGAGGCGGAGTCGCCCCATGCTGATCGACACCCATTGCCACTTGACGTTTAAGGAATATGATTCTGACCGTGAGGCGGCGCTGGAACGCGCCCGGGCGGCCGGCGTGACGGATCTGGTTGAAGTCGGCATTGATCTTGAGACTTCACGGCGGTGCGCGGATTTTGCGCAGACGCATCCCGGCGTTTGGGCCGCCGCGGGTTGGCATCCTCACGGAGCCGGGGATGTGAAGTCGCGGGATGTGGAGGCGCTCGCCTCTCTCGTGAATGAGTATCCCCGCATCCGGGCAATCGGGGAGATCGGCCTGGATTATTTCAAATCCGAGGCGCCGCGCGGACATCAAGCTTCGTTGTTTGAAGCCATGCTCGAGCTGGCCTGCCGGCACCATTTGCCCGCCATCATTCATTCCCGGGATGCGTTTGAAGATACCCTCCGAATTCTCATCGCGTGCCGACGTGTGCATCCCGGGTTCCGGGCTGTGTTTCATTGCTTTACTTACGGGCCTGAGGAGATGCGAAAGGTGGCGGATGCCGGTTTCTGGGTATCCTTTACGGGCGTAGTGACATTTCCGAGCGCCGGAAGGGTTCGGGAGGCATTGGCGCTGGTTCCTGAAGACCGCTGGATGCTGGAAACGGATTGTCCCTACCTTGCGCCGCCGCCGCATCGCGGCAAGCGCAACGAGCCCTCCTATGTGGCCGATCTTCTGGCGGAGGTTGCGCGGTTGCGAGGGGAGGATTCGCAGGAGACGGCGCGGGTGACTTCCCAAAACGCACGCCGTTTTTTTGGTCTTCCGACCCCCGCCGCCGAAGGGGCGGCATGAGCGTTATTCGCGAGACGGCGCGGTATTTTGGCCGCGAGAAGGGCGTGACTCTGATGACGCTCGTCCTGTTCGCGTGCCTGATCTGGGCATGGGCGTCCTCGGGGCATCATCCGGCATCTTCGGCGGACGACCCCTTTTCGGAGGCTTCAAGAATTCAGACCACACAGGAAATCCGGGATCTCAGCCGTTCCCTGGAGACGGACTTTTCGCGGCATCCCGGTGTGGTGAGCGCTGTTCTGGTGTTGATTCTGATGGCGGCCCTGGGGGCGCTGGTGGATTTGTGGCTGCTGGCGCGTTACCGGGAAAAGGTTCGTGGCGGGATTCGATTTTTGGGACGGAGTCCGGCCGGCTGGTCGCTGGGTGATGTGTTCGGGCTTTTTGTGCTGCTGTTTTTTTCCGAGTGGGTGATCTCCGCGTGTTTTGCCGTTCTGGACCGCTTTGAACTGATCCCGGTTTTGGGACCCAACACGATTCTCATGGCCTCAACCTTTTTACGGAGTCTCGTGGTTCTTGCGGCCCTCCTGCATCTGGCCGGAAAAAAATACGGGCGAAGCCTGGCTGATTTGGGTTTTGGCACGCGGCGAATCTGGAAACAATGCGCCGTTGGCATCGTGGCTTACGCCGGAATGATCCCCTTGTATCTGATCGTGGTCGTGGGGGTTTCGCAGGTGGTTCATTGGGTGGGGGTTGAGCCGCCGGTCCAGACCCCGGTGCAGGTCCTTTACCGCGAGGATAACTCCCGGCTTTTGTGGTCCTTCGCGCTCTTTATGGGGATTGCGGGCCCCTGGTTTGAAGAGGTCTTTTTTCGCGGTTTTGTGTATCAGGCTTTTCGGGTTCGTTGGGGAGTGCGGGGAGGCGTGGCGCTGACGTCGGTGTTGTTTGCGGCGCTTCACGCGAACTGGGTCGCGTTTTTTCCGATTCTTATTCTGGCGCTGGCCCTCAATGTGTTGTTCGAAGAAACCGGATCCGTGATCCCGGGGGCGGTACTCCATATGACACATAACCTGGTCATGCTTGGCGCGACGCTGGGCGTGAAGACCCTGCTGGCGGCCGGATGAGCGCGATGCGGATGGATGAATCAGCCTTTCTGGGCTGGGTGCGTCGGCGGACTGACCGCGGACCCGGAGTCCGGGTAGGGATCGGTGACGACGCGGCGGTTTTGGCGCCGCTTAAGCCGGGCGCCGGATGGACGCTTAAAGCCGATATGATTGTGGAAGGCACACACTTCGATCGTACACCGGCCCCCGCTCTTTGGGGCCGAAAAGCCGTAATGGTGAATGCAAGTGATCTGGCGGCCACCGGGGCAAAGCCGCGGTATGTTCTTCTTTCGGTGGGGCTTCCGGCGGGCAGTCCCGCCACACTCGCTCGGGCGATTTATTCGGGCGCCCATCGGGCGGCACGTGAGGTCGGCGCATATATCGTCGGAGGAGATACCTGCCGGTCGCGGGATGTGGTGGTGTCGGTGATGATGGCCGGAGAGCTGGCCGGCAGACATCCTTTGAGGCGCGCCGGGATGCGCGCGGGGCATGAAATCTGGGTCTCGGGGGCCTTGGGGGACTCGCTGGCATCCGGCCACCATTTGAGCTTCAGACCCAGGCTGCGTGAAGCGTTTTTTTGGTCAAGAATTACAAGGTGGGCGGTATGATGGACCTTTCGGACGGGCTTGCGCGGGACCTCGGGTTGATGTGCGCGGAAAGCGGCGTCGGCGCAAGAGTTGAAGAGGTCCGGGTGCCTCTCCG